>DAOTYB010000255.1:0-9051 GCA_034435315.1 Anaerolineae bacterium
GTAGGCGAGCCAGCCGACGGCGAGTTGACCATTGTGCAGACCTTGCTGGGAACCGTGTGTGCCGAGATGGCGGTTGAGCAGGTCTGCCAGCCCCAAGCGGTTGGCTACGCCGATGATCAAAGGGACATCGTCCACGCGTTCGTGTTGGATGGAAAGGATCTCTGCCATGCCCCCAGCATAGCAGATAATTCGAAATTTGACCAATCGGTTTATGCGAAACTTGAGTAATTACACACCTACTATGATTTCGTGATGCCCTGAGGCTGAACAGCCCATCGGTGAAAAAAGTAGGGACGCTCTTGTAGCGTCCCTACTTGGTTTGTGACAACGTTGTGTCCACACGCGCCAGACGAGTGCGCAACAACAGTGTCAGCAAGCCTGCGGCTGAACCCAACGCGGCGGCACCCACTAGCCAACTCCAGGGCATCTCAGCACGTGGCTGCACAAGTAACTGATGCACCTCGCGATGATAGGCCGCCATTCGCAAGCCGTAACGCAGACGCTCTCGAAATTCAGGCGCGGGCGCCACCGGTACCAGGGCGCGCTCCAGTCGCGCCGCAAGTGCAATCTCTTCGGTTGCTTCGCACAGAGTTGATGTTTGCGGGGATACCCTTGATGAATTGAGCATTTTAATCCACTAGTCCACAGGATACACCACTGCGCCGATGACACCAGGACCAAAGTGCACGGCGAGTGAAATGGCAATGTCGTCCACGAATGCCTCGACACAATTCAATTCCTTGCGCGCGCGCGCCATAAATGCCTCTGCCTCCTCGCGCGCTTCACCGTGAATCACGGCGAACTTGATGGGACGATTGCCCGCCGCTTGCTTGGACAATTCCAGCAGTTGATCGAGCGCGGCTTGACGCGAACGCACCCGCGCGCCGGGAATCAACGTCCCATCTTGCAAAACGATAATCGGCTTGACATTCAACAGCGAGGCGATGAATCCTTGCAAGTGGCTGATGCGCCCACTCATCTGGGCGTACCGCAACGTCGCCAGTGTCAAACTCAAACGAACCTGCGAGCGTCGGCGATCGAGGAGAGCCACAATCTCTTCGACGCTTTTACCCGCGCGCGCCATTTGCGCGGCTTCCACACACATAAATCCCAGCGCTCCCGAACCGGCCAGGCTATCGTACGGCACAACGCGCACTTCCTCTGCCAGTTCGGTGGCGGCCAACAAGGCAGAATTAAACGTGCCGCTCAGTTTACCCGTGACATGCAACGAGATAATCGTATCGTAACCTTGCTGAGCCGCCGCACGATACGCCTGGATAAACTGCGCGGGAGAGGGTTGCGATGTTTGCGGAATGATGCCCAGCGCGTCCACCTTTTTGTAAAACGTGGTTTGATCAATCGAGACGCCTTCCTGGAACGTCTCGGTACCAAACTGGATGTTGATAGGCACAACACCCAGATCATACTCTTGAAAGTAAGGCGCGGGCAAATCACACGTCGAATCGGTCATAATTTTGATTTTAGCCACTGACTCCTCCTCTTCAAAAATATACCCGGCACGGGTACAAACTTTCATTTTGAGTAATTACTCAGCCGCGCCGTCTATGGCGTCAAGCCCCACCACTCCGTACTTGTATCCTCACCACATCTCGCGCAGTTCATTCCGCAGTGCCAGCAGCGTACGATGGTACAACGACTTGACCGCTCCTTCGGTGCATCCCAGCACACGTCCAATCTCTGCGTTGGATAATTGCTCGCTAAATTTCAAGATCAACAACTGTTGTTGCCTGGCGGGCAGTTTGCGAATGGCACGCAACAATGTCTGGGTCTCTTCGTTTTGTTCAGCGTGCTGGTGGGGACTCGCCCCGCGTTCTGGCAAATGGGTAATATCGTCGAGGCGGATATTTTTGTGACGACTGCGATCGCGGTACCAATTCGCCACCAGATTATGCGCGATGCGGTATAGCCAGGCGGCAAACGGCGCGCCGCGCGACTGGTACGTGGCGATGCGCGCCAACGCTTGATAGAACACGCGCGCGGTCAGATCTTCGGCTTCTGCCACATCACCGACACGATAGAAAATATAATTATAAATGCGATCCACGTACCGTTCGTACAACTCACCGAACGCGTCCGCATCGTGTTTGGCGCGCTGGATGATCAGTTCCTCGTTTTCAGTCAAACCGATTCACGCCTCCGCGCGCGGGTCACTCAGCCATTAAAACACCGCGCGGCATTGCAGGTTACGTACCACAGACGAGGACGTATGGCAGCGGCGGAGGTGTCTGCCACACACCCTTTGCCCCATGCCATACGTCCTGAGCGATGCGCTAATCCGTGTAGAACGCGAGTCCTACCGCACCAGGACCACTGTGGATGCCGATCACAGGACCGATTTCAGTGATGTAAAACTCTTTGCACTCGTACTGCGCGCGAACTTGCTCCGCAATTTTTTCTGCCTCCTGCGGTGCATTCGCGTGCAACACGGCAACATGCAACGGTCGCTGGTCGGCGCGCTCTTTCAGAACCTCAAGCAAGCGTGCTAACGCGCGGGCGCGCGAACGCGGTTGCTCCAATGGCTCCACTTGACCATTGCGGATTTCCAGCATCGGTTTGACCTGCAGCAGCGTACCCACCAGCGCGCGGGCGCCACCGATCCGTCCACCGCGTCGCAAATATTCGAGCGTGTCCACCACAAAGATGAGGTTCAGTTTGGGGATAAGCGCTTCAACCGTCGCGAGGATTTGCTCGCGCGATTTACCGGCTTGTGCCGCTTGGGCAGCGGCAATAACCAACAGCCCCAACGCCATCGAAAGCCACGGCGTGTCCACAATCGAGATGGGCAGGGTACGTTTGAACTGCTGTTCCAGATTTTGCTTGGCGGCGCACGCCGAAGCATACGTCCCGCTCAACTTGCTGGGCAAGTGAAGCGAAACAATTTCTTTGCCGGCTTCGATAAAGGGTTTGTAGAATTGTTCAAACTCACCCGCCGATGGTTGCGAGGTCGTCGGATGCTCTTTGACGTCAGGGAGCATACGGTAGAACTGTTCGTTCGTCAAGTCCACCTCATCGCGATACACCGTCGTACCAAAAATGGCTTTTAACGGAATGACCGCGATGTTGTACTTTTGTCGCTCTTCCACTGGCAGGTGGGCTGACGAGTCGGTCGCGATTTGAATCACGTGGTTTGACCTCCTTTCCTGAAGGTTAGTTGTACTGGGCGCGCACACTCCGCACGGCGTACGCGATCCAACCCACGCCCCCCAGAGCAAGCATCACCAGCATGGCAAATACGGCAAGGTTCAACCATACCCACAGAGCAACGTGGTGCGGCGCGGAGGTCGCGCCGAGTAATCCCAGGACCCCTACCGCTTGTCCAGCCGCAAGCACATTCCAGAGGGCGTGCACGATGACACTGGCAAGATAGGCAAGGAAAAGCCGCTTCCACCTCCTTTCTATGCGCGCGGCGTACCACCCGCGCGCCATCAGAATACCTGTCGCTGTATGCATCACCGTTGCACCCACACGCGCCAACATCGCCACGCTCCACAACTCGAGCGCGACGCCGGTGTTGAGCGCGTTTTCAACGATGGCAAAACCCACGCCAGCGGCTGCTCCCCACAACACCGCATCACGCGCCTGCGTCCGCGCCGGATCCATAAACGCGAGGATGAGTGTCTTGAGTGCTTCTTCAACCAGCGGAACGATGCCCGCAAAATAAATCAACGCTAACACGATCAGCGCGGGGTGGGCGAACAGAAATTGTAGCACTGCTTGTTCATCCAGCGACCGCAGTGCCGATAACTCGAGATGCCACCTTTCCAGCGGCGGTGTGCCTCCGGAGGTCAGCGCGAAGACGATACCAACACCTACGAGTATTATAACACCAATCATCCCTTCGAGTAACAGCGCGAGAAAGGGACTGCCGAATGCTCCCCAGCCCAGCGCCGCCGCCAACGCGCGCGCGTCCGTCGTGACGCGCAACTGGCGCGCTGTGTACGCCAGCAAAGCAAGTGGAAAAGACGCCGCCGCGAGGAGATGGAGCGGCGGAAACACCCACGCGGCAAGCGGTTCGAGCGCGAGGGCACCCATACCCAGCAACAGCATTACCAGGAATACTGCCAGCCACAACGTCGCGCGCGGAAACAGATGGGCGACCTCTACTGAAGCGGTGGGGCTGTGCCTGCCAGCGGCTCGCCCGGCAAACAGGATGCCGAACACCAGACATATCGCCGCGAACGCGCCCGCAAAAATATTCGTCTGGATGGCCTCCTGCGCATCCTTTGCCCAAAAGGGCGCGACCGCGTAGAACGCCAGCGTGCACAATCCACACAACCACAGTGGCGCGCTGATCAGCAACAACCCCAATCGTTTTTCGATCCTCATTCGGCGTCCTCCGCCTCTGGCGCGCTCGCCATTGCCAGACGATACACCTCGCGACGCTCGCGCCCGGCTTGCTGTGCCACCTGCTTGACCGCCTGCGTGCGCGCGACGCCCGCCGCCATCAACGCACGCACCGCGGCGCGCACGTGCGCATCGTCCCAGACGTCCCGAGTCTTGCGGTCGCCAGCGGGCGCGCCGGCGATCACCAGCGTAAACTCACCGCGTGGCGCGTGCTCGCGGAAATACGCGCGCACCTCCGCTACCGTACCACGAAAAAACTCTTCGTACATTTTGGTCAATTCGCGGGCAACGCAGATGACGCGATCACCCAGAATCTCCGCCACATCCTCCAGCGTGCGCCCCAGCCGATGCGGCGCCTCGTAGGCAACCAAAGTGCGCGGTTCGTTCACCAGCGACTGTAACAAAGCGCGCCGCGCGCCGCGCTGGCGCGGCAGAAAACCCAGATAGACAAATTGATCCGTCGGCAAACCCGACGCAACCAGTGCGGTGAGCGCGGCATTCGCCCCGGGCAACGGCACCACGCGATAACCGCGCGCGAGCACCGCGCGAACCAACTCGTACCCAGGATCAGACAAACCGGGGATGCCTGCTTCTGAAATCACTGCCACATCGCCCTGCTCCAGCGCGCGCAGAATCGTAGCCAGTTTGCTCAGTTTGTTATGCTCAAAGTACGAGGTCACCGGCCGGGCAATACCAAAATGCGCGAGCAAATGGCGTGCGGTGCGTGTGTCCTCTGCCGCTATGAGCGACACCTCACGCAACACGCGCAGCGCGCGCAGCGTGATGTCTTCTAGATTACCGATCGGCGTAGCCACAAGGTAGAGGATGCCCATAAACTCTCATCATTACACAAATTTACAAACCACGCCGCCCGATGTATAATACGTCGCGTGAAACTGGACGTGTGTCTTGCCCAACTCAGCATCGTGGATGGCACCTGGCAAGAAGCACCCGAGCATCTGGCGTGCTTCGACGCGGCAACCCTGTGCGAGGGCAACGTTGCGCGCGGGGCGCTGTACATCGTCGTCGAAGTGACCGGCGAACCAGAAGGTCGCGCTCCACTGGCGCGCGAGTTGATCGAAACGGTACGGCGCGCCTATGCTGCCACACGCGGCAGTATCGCGCTGGGACTGGTGCACGCGATTCGCGCGGCAAATGATCTCTTCTACACCCTCAACGCGAATACGCTACCCGAAGCGCGACGCATCGCCGGCATCACCGCCGTCATCCTGCGCACAAACGAATTGTTCATCGCACAGGGGGGACCGGGCGTGACCTGCCTGTTACGCCAGCGCACCCTGATTCGTTATCCCGACGAATCGCCGTGGTTTAATCCTGATCCCGTTCAGGTCGCCGAGTGGCTGAGCGCGCGCAACTTTGCGACACCGGGCCAGGTGCCTATCGGAATGCGGCGCAACTATATGCCCGACATCTTTCACACGACGCTGTGGCCCAACGATCTAGTGCTGTTGGCAACGCGCTCGCTCGTCCATTTGTTAACGAACGAAGAGTTGATAGACACACTCGCCGCGCGTCATCCCGACGAGATTGTTACCGCGCTGGAAGATGTCGCTGGCACCACCGACCTTTCGGTGATTGCGCTGCGCGTGACCAGCCCGACCTCCGAGCCACTCGCTGCGCCGCTCCCCGCTCCTGACGAGAGACCGCCCGCAGAGGTAACCACGCCACCCGCCGAACCGCCAGCGCCACCGCCTCCGCCCAGCGAGGAAGAACTGGCGTGGGAGCACATTCGCGCTGAACAAGCGCGAGCACAGCAACGTTTACAGGAAGAGCACGCCCGGGCACAGCGACGCTCGGTTATGACGCGCTTGCTCTCCGCTGGCGCGCACATCACACGCGCGCTGGCAACCGCTGGCGCGCGCATCAACTGGACACGAATGGGAAACGCCGTGGATCGCGCGCTGGCGACCCTCGCGCGCGCCAGTGCGCGCGTGATCGTTATGGTGCTCGATGCTATCACGCCGGGAGAACACACGCCACGACGCCCCGCGCTGGCATCGCCCCGCTTGCGGACTGCCTGGAAACTGGCGGCGCTGGTCTTCCCCCTTGTGCTCCTCCTGCTGGGCACAGTCCACTGGATTACCTATCACGCCGAGCAACAGACCGCGCTCGAGCGTCGCATGACCCAACACATCCACGCGGCGAATGGACATCTCGAAGAAGCGCGGCGCCTTGCCACCACCGAGCGGGCGCGCGCGCGTGAACTGGTGCAGGACGCGCTCCAACTCATCGAGCAAGCCCGCGCGCTGCGACCGAACGACCCGCGCGTGGCGAGCACGTGGAATCGAGCACAGGACTTGATGGATGAAGTGAACGGCATCACCAGCCTCTTTCCCACGCCACCCTTTGCCCACTTTGCCGAGACGCGGTCGCAGGTCACGCGCATCGTGGCGCGCGCCAGCGATGTGTTTATTCTAGATCGCGGCGCCCAGCGCATCTATCGCTATGCGGTCAACGCCGTCGGCTCCGGTGCAACACCCGTCGGGAGCGATGGCATCATCCTCAGAGCCGGTGAGCGCGTGGATGGTCGTACCGTCGGTGAGATTTTCGCGCTGGTGGGATTAGAGACGGGACGCGTGGTCGCACTCGATCGGAGCGGCGCGTATTATCTGTTCGATCCGCAGCGCAACACGTGGAGCGCGCGCGTGGCTCAAGAACCCACCGCGTGGGCGCGCGCTACGCTCGCGGCAACGTACGCCAACAATTTGTACCTGATTGATCCCGCGCGCCAGCAAATTTTGAAATATGTCTCGCCCAGTCCCGAAATGATCTGGACCGCGTCGGTAACCTATTTTGCTCCGGGCGTCATACCTCCCGATATGACCACCGTGATAGATATGACGATTGACGGTGACATCTGGCTAACACGCGCCGACGGCTCCGTCGCGCGTTTTTACGAAGGCAAACCCAGAGACGTTATCTGGCGCGAACTCGACACGCCCATCGCGCAAGCACTTGCACTGGTCACCACCGAACGGATGACCGCTTTATACCTCGTGGACGCCGGTAATCAACGCGTGTTGCAATTCGATAAAGTCACCGGACGTTTGATGCGTCAATTCAAACCGCACAGTCAAGCCCGCGATACGTTCCAGGCTTTGCAGGCTCTGACGGTGGATGAAGCCAATCGGCGGTTTGTCTTTGTGAACGCGGGCAAGGCGTACCTCGCTACCATCCCTCCGTAACCATCCGCAAAAACATCTCCACCACGCGCGGATCGAAACACACACCCGCCTGCTGACGAATGTACTCCAGCGCGTCGTCACGTGACCACGCCTTGCGATACGGACGATCGCTTGTGAGCGCGTCGTACACATCCACAATCGCAAAGAGACGCGCGGCAAGAGGAATGTCTTCGCCTTTCAACCCGCGCGGATAGCCCGTGCCGTCCCACCTCTCGTGATGACAGTACGGAATATCGAGCGCGGGACGCAAGTACTCGATGGGCAGCAGCATTTCGTACGCGCGGCGCGGATGCTCGCGCATCAACGCCATCTCTTCGTCCGTGAGTTTGCCGGGCTTGAGCAGAATCGCATCGGGGATGCTGATCTTGCCGATGTCGTGCAAGAGCGCGCCGCGGCGAATGTGCGTTATCTCTTCTTCACCGATGCCGAACGCGCGCGCGAGCGCGAGCGTCATCTCAGTCACGCGCTCGGTGTGACCTTCAGTCTCCTTGTCGCGCAGTTCGAGCGCGCGCGACCAGCCTTCGATGGTTGCATCGTACGCGAGCATCAAATCGGTGTGCGAGCGCTGCAAATCGATGAATAGGCGCGCGTTGTCAATCGCGATCGCGGCCTGGCTTGCGAGCGTTTCGCAAAACGCGCGCCATTCCTCATCGCGCGGGAGCGGCGCGCGATTGAAAATCTCCATCACGCCGACGACATTCCCTTTGGCGATCAGCGGCACGCCATAGTACTCGGTATACCCCTCTGCTGCCAGTTCCTTGACGATGAAACCATTCGCTTGCGCAACGAGATCGGGCACGTGAACGATTTGCCGTTCCAGCGCGGCGCGCCCCGCAAAACTCTCGCCCACCCGCAACCGCGTGCGCTCGATCGCGCGCGTGCGAAAGCCGCGCGACGCGACATGCTCGAGTGTGTGTAGATGGGGATGCCGTACCAGCACACTCACCGCGTCCACACCCAGTTCAGCAAGCGCGTGTTCGAGGATCACGCCGAGCGTCACGCGCACATCGAAACTGCTAGTGATGACGCGATCAATCGCGCGCAGCGTGGAGAGTCGCCGCACCTGTCGCTCGGTCTGCTCGTGGAGCGCCGCGCGATGCAGCGCGTTCGCGGCAATGTCCGCAATCGCAGTGAGGAGACGCAAGTCATCCTCCGTCAGTGCGCGGCGACTGGCAATCCAGAGCAAACCCAGCGTTTGCGAACCGATGCGCATCGGCACGCCTGCCGCCGCGCGGCAATCGCCAAACGCCTCGGGACGCCAGAGGCGTGGATCGTTGCGCGCATCGTTGTTGAGATACGGCTTGCCGGTCGCCAGCACCTGCGCGCTCAATCCTTCCCCGCGCGGAATGCGCACACCCGTGACCGATGCCCACACCCCGCGCCCGAGTTCTGTAGTCAAATCACCGCTTGCTGGGTCGAGTATTTCGATTGCTGCGCCGTCAAGAGCGAGTTGCGTCCCCAGTTGATCGAGGATGGCGGC
>DAOTYB010000256.1:0-6232 GCA_034435315.1 Anaerolineae bacterium
CTCCCCTCCCTTGATTCCCCCTCCCCACGCCGCTCTGCGGCATGGGGAGGGGGGGCGATGGGGGTGTGGTTTTTTTGCAATGGATGGCACGGCTGAGTAATTACGATTGGATTAACCGAACGGAATGACACAATGCCTGAACAACATCACACAGGAGGTCTCTCTTATGGATGTCTATTTGGGAATTGATGTCGGTTCTGTCACGACGAAACTGGTCGTGCTCGATACAAACTATCGCGTCCTGGCAAGTCTCTATCGGCGCACACTGGGGCGCCCTCTGGAGGCGGTGCAAGAGGGATTGGCAGAGTTAAAGACGCGGCTTCCTGCCGCCTGTCGTATTGCCGGCGTAGGAACGACGGGCAGTGGGCGCCAGTTGGCCGGCGTAGTGGTTGGCGCCGACGTGGTCAAGAATGAAATCACCGCGCATGCGGTAGGAGCATCTCACTTTGTGCCCGACGTGCAAACCATCCTTGAGATCGGTGGCCAGGACTCGAAGATCATTTTGCTGCGGCAGGGTGTTGTCACCGACTTTGCGATGAATACTGTCTGCGCAGCAGGTACTGGGGCATTTCTGGACCAACAGGCTTTTCGTCTGGGAATCTCCATTCAAGAGTTTGGTCCGTTGGCGTTACGTTCCAAAACGCCGGTGCACATCGCCGGTCGGTGTACCGTCTTTGCTGAATCGGATATGATTCACAAACAACAGATGGGACATCGGCGGGAAGATATTTTGTATGGACTGTGTCAAGCATTGGCGCGCAACTATCTCAATAATCTGGGCTTGGGCAAGTCCATTCAGCCGACGGTGGTCTTTTTGGGTGGTGTCGCCTTCAATCAAGGCATTGTGCGCGCGTTTGAAGAGGCGTTAAAAATGCCGATTGTAGTGCCACCCCATCATGAAGTGATGGGGGCGATTGGTGCGGCGATACTGGCTCACGAGGCAATGCGTCACAACGGTAACTTGTCGCGCTTTCGGGGATTTGAAGTGAGTCAAATTCCCTATCGCACCTCATCCTTTGAATGTCAAGCCTGTCCTAACTTGTGCGAGATTGTTCAGGTGCGCGTGGAGGAGAAACTGATTGATCGCTGGGGTGGTCGGTGTGATCGCTGGGAGTTTAGAGAGGAAGACCATCAGCAAGAGGCATAATAAGACAGACATCAGGTAGTTCTAACCATCCAAAAGTTTTTCCGCTTAGTTGGGGAAGATTTTTCGTCCCAACAGGATAATTATTCAGCGGTACTATCCATCGCAAAATAGTCCCACTCCCTAGCCTCCTCCCCACGCCGCAGAGCGGCGTGGGGAGGGGGAAACAAGGGAAATAGGGGTGTGGGCGGCGAAGCTGCCCACACCCCTTCTCCCATCTCCACCTGCTCTCCCCGCTTTGCGGGGAGAGCAGGGAGACGAGAGGGGGCATTCCCGTGGAGGCGGAAGATTTTTCGCCTCAACGGGATCATTTGAGGTAGGCGAGGGCTTCGCCGGTTTCGTCATTCATCACGATATGCAAATAGCGTCCGCGCGTACACGCGCGGACGTCAATGACTTTGACATAGTCGGCGTATTCGGCATCCTGAGGTGAGAATTGATGAAGCACGTTCGGCGCGTCCTCAAAAAAGGTACGATTAAAGCACGTGTTCGCTTGACCGGGAAACAAGGGCACAGGATAGATGCGTGCTTCGACGAGATCCTGGAAAAAGTGAGTCCCGTACGAAACCGCCGCAATTCCCGCACTGCGCGGTAGCGCAATCTCCACCAGCACGCGCGTGTTGTTGATGTCGGCATAGGTCACCGGCAAGCCGAGATCGGCATTGACGCTTCCCCACCGACCCGGTCCCATCAGAATAAACGTTTTGCCCTCCAGGCGTTTGTTCAGTCGTCCGACAATGCGCGCCAGTTCGAGTTTGGTCGTGGGCTGCGCCAGGTGGCTGTATTTTTCGGGATGGATATACACAATGTACTCGATATTCGACACGTTGCCCGGTTGGACGAGACCACGTACGTAGAAAATCTTGTCGGCAGCGGGGATGTCTCTGGGTATCTCAATGACTTGACCGGCTTCATATTGCGTATGCGGACGACACTGCAAAAGATGCACGACCACGCGCGGAGTCGAGGTGTTATTCGGAAGAATGTCCGCTGTGAATTCAATATCCACAGGAAATTTGTAGGTCTCTTCGAGACGCTTGAGGATTTTTTTCATCATCGTGGCAAACGGTGTTCTGGTCAGCACACCATCGAGCGTCAACACGAGTTTGTCTTTGGGCACCAGGCGCGGATCGGAAAAGAGCGGTTGCATAAAGTCCCCCTTGTCTTCAGAGACAAGATAGGGCAGCGCGGGATCGTCATAAGAGAGTACGCTGGACGCCGCGCAGGTGACAAACTGGTTTTCTTCGAGATCAATCACATCCACACAACGCTGCGAGTGGCGACGAATTTCCGACGCGGTAGATTCGGGACGCAGGTGGGGATGACTGAGGGCGACCAGGCGCGGAAAATCATTGTCCACGCGTTCCACCGCGCGCGTACCCAATCCCCACACGAGGCGTAAGAATCCGTCCTCGCGACGAATGTTCGGATTCCAGCGAAACGGATTGCGACTGTATCCCACTCCAGCCAGTGTGGGATACAGATAGATGCCGTGTTGTGTCCCCTGAACCAGTTGAATCAGAATCGCCATCCGTTCATCGTAATCCACCAGTCCCATGCGCTGACGATAGATGAGCGCATCGGGGCTCAGCACGCTGGCATAGATGCGTTTAATCGCAGTCGCCAGCTGTTCCAGATTCTCCTCGATACTTCGTTGATTGGGCAGGAAGAAACTCTGGTATTTGCCAGCGAAGGAAGTGCCAAACGAGTCTTCGAGCAAACTCGATGAACGCACGATGAGCGCGCAGTTGCCGATTTCTGCAAGCAACAGGTATAGCCGATGCATCATCTCATCGGGCAGGCGCGCGTCCAGATACGCTTGTACGATGCCGGGGTATTCGGCTTCGATGGCTTCGCGCGGTTTGTATTTTTGATCCACCGAAAAGAGCAAACCGTTTTGCACATTGAATTCGTACAAGCCGTTGGCGCCGATATAGTATGATTCGGGGATGACGATATCCTGAGGATCCAGACCTTCTTCTGCCGCGTGGGCTTGCAAGACTTTCCAGGCGAGCAGCATACCGGCCGCTTTGCCGCCGATTTTGCCTTCCCCAATGCGACGTTTGCGAATCTCGATAATATCCTGAATCGTAAAGTATTCTTTGGCCACGCGCACGAACGCGATTTGATCGCTGACCAGAGCCTTGAGGAGCACCACGAGCATTTCGCGATAGTGATGTTCTACTTCGCGCCGTTCGGCGAGGGGCATTTTTTCGTACTGTTCACCTTGTGCCAGGACCATATCAATCGGCGCGAGTTCAGGATGAAACGTCAGAACGACTTTTTGATTGGGATTGCGTTGCGCGATCACGGATTGGACAATGTCTTTGAATAAATCGTGGGGCAGGTTGTAGGCAAAGTAAAAATCGGTCAGCGTGTCGCGCATCTGTTGCAGGCGACGTTCCCACACCTCCGCAGGTTCTTGCCGCAACGGATCCGTCAAGCCCTCCAGTTCTTGCGAGCGTTGCGCTTTGGCGCGCGCTTCGGCTTCCAGATTTTCGCGCGTGATGATGCCACGCGCGTACAGTTCTTCGCGCATCCGCGCGCGGATGATCGGCGCGAGAATCGGATATTGACTGAGTTCAAGAAAGAGGGTCAGAATCCTGGATTTCATCGGTGATTCAATGGGCATAGGTGTCTCCGTCTTGCATACGCGTCACCTGAACTTGCTCGATCTTGGGACCGCACATCTGGGTCACCGTCAAACGGAGATTGCCGAGAGTGAGTTGTTCGCCTTCTCGCGGAATCCGTCCTAGAGTGTGGAGAATATAACCCGCGATGGTCGTGTATTCGTCGCTCTCCGGTAGTCCCAACTGTAATTGTTCGTTTACTTCTGCCACACGCATCTGAGCGTCAAGGTGGGCGGTCTGTTCGTCAATCGGTTGAACGAGGGGAGGCTCGTGGGCAAATTCATCTTGCACATTTCCCACAATTTCCTCGATGAGTTCTTCGAGGGTGATCATCCCGGCGGTGCCACCAAATTCGTCAATGACGATGACGAGTTGAATCTTTTGTGCTTGCATCTCGGCAAACAAAGTGCCAATATGTTTGGTTTCGGGAACAAAATAGGCACTGCGTGCAAAAGTGCTCACTGGTTGATCGAGAGCGTGCGCGCCTTGTGAGGCGATCGCGCGCAGGACATCCTTGATGGCGATGAAACCGATGATGTTATCAATGCTACCCGTGTAGATGGGAAAGCGCGAGTGGCTGGATTGGCTAAACGTTTGCAAGAACTCGGCGATGGTGGTATGCTCTTCCACTGCGATCATATCGGGGCGTGGAATCATCACCTCGCGGGCTAACTTGTCGTTGAATTCAAAGACCTTGTGGAGCATTTCTTTTTGGCGCGGCTCTAACTCACCGTGCTGTTGAGTCTGGGCAACGAGTTGTTTGAGTTCGTCCACGGTGTAGATGGTCTGATGCGCGCCGAGGGGTTGCATCCCCACAAGTTGCACCACCGCGCTGGTTGCTGCATCGAGCGCGAGGACAAAGGGACGTAACAGCGCGTCGCACAGTGCCACCGCGCGCGCGGAGAGAATCGCAAAACGTTCTGCCGCTTGAATCGCCACGATCTTGGGGGCTTGTTCACCCAGCACGATGTGCAGCGCGGTCATACTGGCAAATGCCAGCACCAGACCGATCCCTTGTGCCAGCGTGGTACTCCACGCGCCGGGGAGAGCAACGAGCGCGCGATGAATCACTTGCTCGGCGACGCTTTCACCCACCCAGCCGATACCGAGACTTGCCATCGTGACGCCGATTTGTGAAACCGCCAGCACGCGATCCGTATCCTGCAGCAAGTGATTCGCGAGAGCAGCGCCCGTGTCGCCCTCCGTTGCCAGTTGTGCCAGGCGTGGACGCGACGCGGTAATATACGCAAATTCGACCGAGACGAAAAAGCCATTGGTGAACAAAAGCAAGGCAACAGCACCCAGTTGAGCCAGCAAGGGTAATATTTCTGCATCCATAGTCAAAACTCCCTGCGATAATTATAGCACAACTCTGGGAAAATGGCTGATGTACCCTGAGGATTCAGCAGGCAGGTGGCAGGAGGCGGTCACAGTGGCTTTGCCTGCCGCCGGCCTCCTGTTGTGAAACCTGAGACTTGAAACCACAAACGGCTACAGCCCCCGGCAAGATCATTCTGTTTGGTGAACATTCCGTTGTCTATGCGCGCCCGGCGATTGCGGTACCGGTGTTTCAGGTGCACGCAGAGGCGCTGATCGCGCCTTGTGACGATGCGCGCGTGCTCATTCGGGCGTGCAATCTGGCGCGCGAGTACGCGCTGGATGACGCGCCCCCGAACGATCCACTGGCGCTCATCGTTCGGTTGACCTGCGCGCGTCTGAACGTCGCGCCGCGCCATTTTTCGGTGACGATGCGCTCGACGATTCCGCCGGCGAGTGGTCTGGGCAGTGGCGCAGCGGTGTCCGTCGCGATCGTGCGCGCGCTGGCGCGCTATTTCGCGCGCGACCTCGCGCGCGCGGAGATTGCCGCGCTGGCGTTTGAAACAGAAAAACTGCATCACGGTACGCCGAGCGGGATTGACAACACCGTTATCGCGTTCGAGCAACCCATCTACTTTGTTCGCGGGCAACCGATCGAGACCTTGCGCGTCGCGCGCGCGCTCACACTCGTCATTGCCGATACCGGCGTTGCCGCGCCCACGCGGATCGCTGTCGGCGATGTGCGCCGCGCGTGGGAGCACGACCGCGCGCGCTACGAGTCGCTTTTTGATGAGATGGGCGCGATTGCGCGCGCCGCGCGTGACGCACTCGAACGCGGGGAGGTGGAGACGCTGGGCGAACTGATGGACGCGAATCAAGTCTTGTTGCGCGCTATCGGCGTTTCGTCGCCGGAAATCGAAACACTCCTTGCTGCTGCGGCGCGCGCCGGCGCACGCGGCGCCAAACTGTCGGGCGCGGGACGTGGCGGGAATGTGATCGCGCTGGTGGATACGGTTACACAAGACGAGGTGGCGCGTGCACTGCAAGCGGCAGGTGCGCGACGCGTCATTGTGACGCGGCTGGAGGGTGGGTAGGAGGCAGGAGGCAGGAGGCGGGTGGCAGGAGGCGGGTGGCAGGAGGC
>DAOTYB010000257.1:0-2543 GCA_034435315.1 Anaerolineae bacterium
CAGTGCCCTTGAGTCCGAAGAGCACCTGACTAAAGTGTTTTGCACCATTCAAGCGTGTCTGGCGAAAGGTGCGCGCCTGAACACGCGCAAAACTAAACCGAATTTGTATCAACTCTTGCTCGCGTGCGACAAGGAGGTGTTAGCTTGATGCGTATGGGGCGAAAGATTTTTCGCCCCAACAAAATCAGAGGCGGTCGGTTCAACCGACCGCCTCTGATTATTCTTCATCGAAATAGTCTTCGTCCTCTCGCCGCGTTCGTCGTTGCGTGCGCGCGTAATTGACCACGCCAATCATTCCAATCAGCAGACCACCAAAGGAGGCAAAATAGGCAACAAAGTTAGTCAGCAAGTTGGATTCCAGCATCTGGAGAATCATCAATACCGGGAGCACGACGCCCAGAACCATCAAGGCGCCGCCCAGCCATATCAATCGAAACGGTGTCCAGCGGATCATTTGTACAGCCAGCATTCAACAAAGTGTTTGGGGCGCGGTTCAAAGGCGGGTGGCTCTTGCGTATCGCACAGTCCTTTGATGATGTGAGCGCACCGTGGATGAAAGCGGCAGCCCGGCGGTGGTTTGATCAGACTCGGTGGTTCGCCGGGAGGAACTTGTTTGAACGTGCGCGCATTGTTCGCATCGGGATCGGGAATCGCGGTGATGAGTGCCTGAGTGTAGGGATGCAGCGGTTCACGCAACAGATCGTCCACCGGCGCGGTTTCGACAATCTTGGCGGCATACATCACCATAATCCGCTCGGAGAAATAACGCACGGTTGAAAGATCGTGGGTGATGTAACTGACCGCGAGGCGGTGTTCTTGTTGTAGTGCACGCAAGAGCATCAAAATTTCCACGCGTACCGATGCATCGAGCATCGAGACCGGTTCATCGGCGACGATGAGTTTGGGGCGCATAATCATCGAGCGCGCGACCACGACGCGCTGTTGCTGCCCACCGCTGAGCATATGCGGAAACTTGGGCAAGAAATCTTCCACCGGCGTCATCTTGACTTCGGTCAGCACATCGTGAATGCGGCGCTCGCGTTCGGCTTTGTCCTTGATGTTGTTGATTAGCATCGGTTCTTCCAGAATGCGCTGCACATTCATAAACGGAGGTAGCGCGCCGTACGGGTCTTGCTGGACATAGCCGACCTGTGAACGGTACCAGCGCATTTCTTGCGCGCTGAACGCGTTGAGACGCTTGCCTTCAAAAACTACATCCCCTTTGGTGGGACGATAAAGCCCCAGGATGGTACGCGCGAGCGTGCTTTTGCCGCAACCACTTTCGCCAACAAAGGCGACGGCTTCCTGATAGCCCAAATCGAAACTTACCCCATCCACCGCGCGCACAAACCCCGCGCGTCCAAAACCCCACTTGCGCAGTTCAAACCACGTATGCAAGTTTTGCACAGAAAGGAGTGGCTGTCCATTTGTCGTAACATTCGTGTTCATTTTCCCACCTTGTTGATTTTTTGTGATCGTTCAGGGCACCCCTGCGACTCGCTCGTCGAGTCTATACGTATTATAGCCAGAGACGCCGCTTTTGCCAAACCGTTACCTGCCTCTGCCGCCAGAGGAGGGGGAGTCAAAGCAGACAGTCATCGCGAGGCGTAGTGTGCCGAAGCAATCTCCAACGCCGCATTGGAGATTGCTTCGTCGCGAAAAGCGCTCCTCGCAATGACAACGATAGCGCGCGTTTCTGTCATTTAAATATGCTCGCCAACGGGCATGGGGTTCTCGCAATGGCACCTGAACGTTACACGATTTTTTGACCCAACGGGTTTGCTGGTCCAGACTATCTCAAATCGAGTACCGCGCCCGCGTTATATCGCCGTGCCAGTACGCGCGCGTCGCGCAGTATAGATAATCAGCACCAGAACAATGCCACCTGCCAACAAGAGCAAGTTCTCACCAATTCCTGTGTTCGGCATTCCAGCGGTAGGGGTAGGTGTGACGGTTGCCTGCCCCGGGGTGGCGGTCACTGTCACGGCAGGTGTCACAGCTCCGCCTGCTGGAGGTTGTACAACGAACGTCGCGGTGGGGGCGAGAGTGTTCGTCGGAGAAGGGGTGAGCGTAGGTGTGGCGGTGGGCGCGCGCGTGGGGGTGGCCACGGTAACCACCACGCGCGTAGGTGTTGGCGGCGCGGCGGCGGGTCGCATCATCGGCTGGATGACGAAGACAAAGGCTAACAATCCTATCAATCCAATAATCAACAAACCACCCAGACCCAAAAGTAGCACGATAAACAATCGGTTGGGACCGCCTCCTGTAGGTGCAACCTCGGACATAGGGGATGTCTCCTTTCTTAGCCCACATTGCGCTCATAGCGCTGCGGAACAAAGTAACCATGCAAAAGTTTTTTCCGCTTTCGTAGCACAGGATAATTACTCAGCTGTCCTATCCATTGCGAAATAGCCCCACCCCCTAGCCCCCTCCCCACGCCGCTCTGCGGCGTGGGGAGGGGGCTAGGGGGTGGGGCTATTTCGCGATGGATAGGACAGCTGAGTAATTATCCTGTGCTACGAAAGCGGAAAAAACTTTTGCAT
>DAOTYB010000258.1:0-1834 GCA_034435315.1 Anaerolineae bacterium
GTTACTACTCAGCCACTGGCATCGCTCGCTGTCAGTTAGAAACCGACGGCTAATGCCAGAGCCTGAATTTCGCGTCGTTGTAGGGGCGAAAAATCTTTCGTCTTTACGGGAACAACCCCACTCATCCCCCTGCCCCCTCTCTCCCCGCAAAGCGGGGAGAGAAGGGGGCACTGGGAGTGGAGTGAGGGCGGGCGGCGAAGCCGCCCGCCCTCACTCCCAGCCCTTTGACTCCCCCTCCCCACGCCGCTCTGCGGCGTGGGGAGGGGGCTAGGGGGTGGGGCTTGTCGCGATTGATAGCACGGCTGAGTAATTACAAATTTTCTGAAGAAAGGATGACTTATGGCAATCATCGAGGAAATCGTCGCGCGAGAAATTCTGGACTCGCGCGGTAATCCGACTGTTGAAGTAGATGTGTTGTTGGACGATGGCGCGTTTGGTCGCGCGGCGGTGCCGAGTGGCGCTTCGACCGGCGCGCACGAGGCGCTGGAATTGCGCGATGGCGACAAGCATCGCTACGGCGGGAAAGGTGTTCTAAAAGCAGTGCAGAACGTCAACACCGTCATCGCCGAAGAACTCGTCGGCTGGGACGCGCGCGAGCAAGAAGCGATTGACGCGCTGCTCATCGGTCTGGACGGCACGCCCACCAAATCGAATCTGGGCGCGAACGCGATTCTGGGTGTAAGTCTGGCGGTTGCCAAAGCCGCCGCCGAGTCGCTGCGCCTGCCGCTGTATCGCTATATTGGCGGCGTGCATGCGCGCACGTTGCCGGTGCCGCTGATGAACATTCTCAACGGCGGCGCGCACACCAACTGGCAATCCACCGATTTGCAAGAGTTTATGATCGCGCCGACCGGCGCGGATTCGTTCGCCGAAGCGTTACGCTGGAGCGCGGAAATCTATCAATCACTCAAAAAAGTTTTAAAGGACAAGGGCTATAGCACAAACGTCGGCGACGAAGGTGGATTCGCGCCCGCGCTCAAATCGAATGTCGAAGCGATCGAGGTGATTCTCACCGCCATCGAAAAAGCCGGTTACAAAGCCGGTCAACAGGCGTTTTTGTGTCTCGATGCCGCCGCGTCGGAACTGTATGCCGATGGCAAGTATCATCTACGCAAAGAAGGTCGCATCCTGAGCGGCGAGCAGATGATCGAGTTCTACGCGGACTGGGTGAACAAGTACCCGATTCTCTCGATTGAAGATGGACTCGCCGAGGACGATTGGGACGCCTGGGTCGCGCTGGTCAAGAAACTGGGCGACAAGATTCAAATCGTCGGTGACGATTTGTTTGTGACGAATGTCGAACGATTGAAAAAAGGTCTGGAACTCGACGCGGCGAATTCGATTCTCATCAAGTTGAATCAAATCGGCACGCTCAGCGAAACTTTGCGCGCCATCGAACTCGCGCACAAATCGGCGTGGACGGCGGTGGTTTCGCATCGTTCGGGCGAAACCGAAGACACAACGATTGCCGATCTTGTCGTCGCGACGAACGCGGGGCAAATCAAGACGGGCGCGCCAGCGCGGAGCGAACGCGTCGCCAAGTACAACCAGTTGCTGCGCATCGAAGAAGAACTGGGTGAGGCAGCGGAGTACGCCGGGCTGGACGCGTTCAAGCGTTGACAGGCGATTGAAATCGCGGCAACGAAATCGCCAACCTTCGTTTTGGTTGATTCTAACCATGCAAAAGTTTTTTCCGCCTGGGGCTAAAGATTTTTCGCCCCAACAGGATAATTACTCCGCCGTCCTATCCATCGCGAAATAGCCCCACCCCCTAGCCCCCCTCCCCACGCCCACGCTGCTCTGCGGCGTGGGGAGGGGGAAACAAGGAAATAGG
>DAOTYB010000259.1:0-8057 GCA_034435315.1 Anaerolineae bacterium
CGCGTTCTGTCATTTGGAGGAGCGTATTTTGCGACGAGAAATCTCGTAAATCGAAGTTGGGAGATTTCTCGCTCCGCTCGAAATGACAAGGTGGCAGGACTTTGACAAAGCCCTACCCAACCTCACAGTGCAATTGACAGTCTGTCAAAATTATGATAGCATAGCATTTGTGAAACCACTTTGGTCGCCATAAGGAGACTCCCTATGGATCAAAAATCCCGTTCGGAACGCCTGGTTGCGCGCCTGCGTGATTTTCGTGCTTCGATTCCTGATGTAGAAGCGTCTGCTGTGGTCAGTGCAGATGGGTTGATTGTCGCCTCCGACTTGCCGGCGGGAGTGGAGGAAGACCGCGTCTCGGCAATGTCTGCTGCTATGCTTTCACTTGGTGATCGCATTGCGAATGAATTGCGGCGTGGAGTGTTGGATCAAGTGTACATTCGTGGTGAGAATGGCTACGTTGTCTTGATGGCAGCGGGAGAAGAAGCCGTGCTCACAGTGCTCGCACGCAAAGAAGCCAAACTGGGTATGATTCTGTACGATATGCGGCGAGCGGCCGCCGATATTGCGGCGATGATTTAACATTTCCACGCGTGAGAACATTCAGCAGGTTGTTAAACACGGAGCGCGTTCACGCCCCGTGTTTTTTGTTATGACCTCGGAGAGGGGCTGTGCCAAAGTTTATTTTTTGTACGGGTGGAGTCGTTTCCTCCGTCGGTAAAGGTGTGACCGTCGCCTCGATTGGACGTATCCTCAAAGCGCGCGGCATACGGGTTTCGATTCAAAAACTCGATCCGTACATCAACGTGGACCCCGGTACAATGTCTCCGTATCAACACGGCGAAGTGTTCGTGACCGAGGATGGCGCCGAGACCGATCTGGACCTGGGGCATTACGAACGCTTTATTGATGAAAATCTCACGCGCGCCTCGAACGTGACGACCGGGCAGGTGTACGCCGAGGTGATTGCCAAAGAGCGGCGCGGCGACTTTTTAGGCGGCACCGTTCAAGTGGTACCGCACATCACCAACGAAATCAAGCGGCGCATCGGACTGGCAGCACGCGCAAGCCACGCCGAAGTACTCATTGTCGAAGTGGGAGGAACGGTGGGAGACATTGAGGGCCTGCCGTTCCTCGAAGCGATTCGTCAGATGCGCAAGGATGTGGGACGGGAGAATGTGCTCTACATTCACGTCACCTTGCTACCGCACATCGGTTCGACCGGTGAATTGAAGACAAAACCTACTCAGCATAGCGTCAAAGAATTGCGCGCGATTGGTATCCAGCCGGATGTGATTGTTTGTCGTTCGGATTATCCGATTGATGGAGGAGTGCGCGACAAGATTGCACTTTTTACCGATGTTGAAAAACGCGCGGTGGTGCCACTCGTCACCGCGACGAGTATCTATCAAGTGCCGTTGATTCTGGAAGATTTTGGCCTGGGGCATCTGGTCGTGGAACGCCTGGGTTTGCCGGCACAAGAACCCGATCTTTCGGCATGGCACGATCTGGTGGCGTGTCTGCAATCGCCGCAAGCCCGCGTGCGTATTGCGATTGTGGGCAAATACGTCGAGTTGCCCGATGCTTATATCAGCGTACGCGAAGCCTTGTGTCACGCCGGATTGTATCATCGACGCGCCGTGGATATCGACTGGATCTTGTCCGAAGATCTGGAGCGCAATAAAGGGTGGGAGCGGCTCGCGCGCGCCGATGGAATTCTGGTGCCTGGAGGATTCGGAGAACGCGGCATCGAGGGGATGATTCTGGCCGCGCGCTATGCGCGCACGCAACGCGTGCCGTATCTGGGCTTGTGTCTGGGGATGCAGGTGATGTGTATCGAACTGGCGCGCGCGACGCTGCAAAGTGACGAACCCAACTCGACCGAGTTCAATCCCTCCACACGTTATCCGGTGATTGACTTGATGCCGGATCAGCGGGGCATTTCGGACCTGGGCGGTACGATGCGCCTGGGGTGCTATCCGTGCCAACTGGTGCCGAACACGCGCGCGGCACGCGCGTATGGCGTGGATGTGGTGTACGAGCGGCATCGGCATCGTTTTGAATTCAACAATGCCTTTCGCGATCTGCTGGCACAAGCCGGGATGATCTATAGCGGCGTGTCGCCCAATGGTCTGCTTGTCGAAATCGCGGAACTGGATGAGCATCCCTTTATGCTCGGTTCGCAATTTCATCCCGAATTCAAATCGCGTCCCGAGCGCCCCCATCCCTTGTTCCGCGAATTTATCGCCGCAGCGATACAACGTACAGCGTAGGTTTTTTTCTCTGTAATTACTCAGCCATGCCATCCATCGTGACAAGCCCCACCCCCTTGCCCCCTCTCCACGCCGCTCTGCGGCGTGGGGAGGGGGAATCAGTTAAGGGAAGGTGGTGAGGGCGGGCGGCTTCGCCGCCCGCCCTCACCACCACCCCCTTGCCCCCTTCTCTCCCCGCTTGGCGGGGAGAGAAGGGGGTAGGGGGATGAGTGGGGTTGTTCCCGTAGGGACGAAAGATTTTTCACCCCTACAACAACGCGAAATTCAGGGTCAGCCATCGGCTTGCGCTAGCCGTCGGTTTCTAACCGACAGCGCGCAATGTCCGGGGAGTAGTTACTTTTCTCTGCGTATTTCTCCGTGATCTTCGTGGACAAACTTATTTTCAGGAGAGGCCTATGTCACACACAGGAATCACTTTGTTGCTTGATTTGCACGAGTGCAAGTCGCCTGCGCTCGATAATCAAGTGCTCCTCGAACAGATTTTGATTGGCGCGTTGCAATTTGCTGGACTGGAAGTGGTCGAGCAAGTGGGGCATCGTTTTGGTGGTCAAGGGGTAGCGGTGATGTGCATCCTGCGCGAGGCACACGCGTGTCTGCGCGCGTTCCCCGCCACCGGTTTTGTGGGGGTCGAAGTGTCTGCGCTGGGCAAACCGGACGCGACGCGCGCAGTGCTAGAGATCGTACGGGGTTATCTCGCGCAAAAGTTGATTGCGCGTTCCGTTGATGCGCGTTTGCTCGAACGCGGCACGAATACTCTGACGTCTTGACCTGAGCCTGTTGTCAGGGTGCGCATTGTTCATTTGGCAATTTGGCGCATTTGATTTATAATTTGCCGCGTTTGCACACAGGTCACATAAAGAAAGGAAGCAATGCGCGAGCGTAATTACATTTTTCTGATTGGTATCATCTTTCTTGCCCTGACGGCGGGATGGCTTGCCTTCTCCGATACCGTCTTGCAAATTGGTCCATTCCGCAAAGAGATTCGTGTTCACGAGGGCTTGGATCTGAAAGGCGGCTTGCAGGTCGTTCTGGAAGCCGACTTGCCGCCGGATCAACCGATTTCGTCGGATGCGATCGAATCAGCGCGACAGATTATCGAGAATCGTATCAACGCGCTGGGTGTGGTGGAGCCACAAATTCAAATCCTGGGGAACAATCGCATTCTGGTTCAGTTACCGGGCTTGAATAATTCGGATGATGCGATTCGTACGTTCGGCAGTACGGGGCAGTTGGAATTCATTGACGCGGGAGATACACCGCTGGAAGTAGGAACGCTTGTCAAGACAACAGGGTTGTCCACCGTCGTTGTGCCGGGTACCGCGCTATCCACACCCACACCTATTCCCACGCCAACCATCACGACGACCGCTGAGGTGACACCCACCGAGCCGATCTCGCCGACGTATCGTACTGTGATGACCGGGCGAGAGTTGCGTAATGCTCAGGTGGCGTTTCAACAGACGACGAACCAGCCCTACATCGCGTTCGAGTTGACACCCGACGGGGCAAAGATTTTTGGCGACCACACCACCAAGAACGTCAACAAGTATCTGGCGATTACGCTGGACAAGCGCGTCATCTCGTCGCCGCTCATCAAGAGTCCCATCACGGAAGGCAAAGGGATTATCGAGGGGCGGTTTACGCTGGATGAAGCCAAGAGTCTGGTGTTGCAGTTAAAGTATGGCGCGTTGCCGGTGCCGCTCAAGGTGATTGATTCGCGCGCGATCGGTCCCACCCTGGGGCGCGATTCGGTGAATCGGAGTATCACAGCGGGTACGGTCGGTTTGATTATCGTCGTCCTGTTTATGCTGTTGTACTATCGCCTGCCCGGCTTTCTGGCAGCGATCGCGCTGACGATTTACGCCCTCATCGTATTTTCCATCTACAAGTTTGGCATTCCAGGAATATTCGATTATGTGACCCTGACCTTGCCGGGCATTGCCGGGTTTGTGCTCTCGGTCGGAATGGCAGTGGATGCCAACATTCTGATTTTCGAACGAATGAAGGAAGAGTTGCGCGGTGGACGGCCGTTGTATCTGGCGATCGAGTACGGTTTCCAGCGCGCCTGGCCCTCGATTCGCGATTCGAACATTTCCACGTTGATCACCTGTGCGATTCTGTTGTGGTTCGGCGCGAGTTTTGGCGCGAGTATGGTGGCGGGCTTTGCTTTGACACTGGCGATCGGTGTTCTGGTCAGTTTGTTCACCGCGATCTTTGTGACGCGGACTTTTTTGCGTCTGGTGCTGGATATGAACGTCACCGAAAACTTGTGGTGGTTTGGAGTGTGACAGGATAAACCGAAACCGAAGGGCAGACGCTCTTCGGTTTTTTGGTTCACTCGCTATGCACCTCGCGATTGATCTTTCTCCCGTTGTGCACCGCAAAGCTGGCCTGGGTCGCTATGCGCGCCTCTTGACCGAGCATCTGGTTACACAAGACAGGACGAACACCTACATCGCCTTTACGCACGGCGCGTTCGCGGACGATGCGCTTTCGCCCGCGCTGCGCGCGCTGCCGCGCGCGAATGTTCCGCTCGATGTGCGCCCGTGGCGGATGCTGGTGTGGCTGGCGCACGTTTTGCGCGTACCGCTGGATCGCGCCTTGCCGCGCGTGGATATTTTTCACGCGACCGAGCATCTCTTGCCGCCGCTGAAAAACGTGCGCACGGTGTTCACTCTGCACGATTTGATTTTTCAATTCTTTCCCGCATATCACTTGCCGCTCAACCGCTGGTTCTTGCGAAACGCGATGCCGCATTTCTTGCGCCGCGCCGATGCGATCATCGCGGTTTCGGAATGTACCAAGCGCGATGCGATCCGCTTGTACAACATCCCGCCGGAAAAAATCACGGTGATTTACGAAGCCGCTGACCCCGCGCTGCATCCCGAAACCGATGCGAATCGAATCGCGCAGGTGCGCGCGCGATACGCGCACAATCAACCCTTTTTGCTCTTTGTCGGTGTCATCGAGCCGCGCAAGAACATCATCGCGCTGGTGGACGCGCTGCGCGTGCTGCGCGCGCGCGGCTATCCGCAACGTTTGCTCATCGCGGGGCGCAAGGGTTGGCTCTACCAACCGACGTTCGATCACGTCAAGCGCGCGGGAATGGAAGATGCGGTGACATTCCTCGATTTCGTGCCCGATGACGATTTGCGCGCGCTGTTTGCGGCGTGCGACGCGTTCGTGTTTCCGTCGCTCTACGAAGGGTTTGGCTTGCCGCCGCTCGAGGCGATGGCAGCGGGCGCGCCGGTCGTTTGCGCGAACACCGCTTCGCTGCCCGAAGTGGTGGGCGATGCCGCGCTCCTCGTCAACCCGCGTGATGTGGGCGAACTCGCGAACGCCATCGAGCGCGTCATCACTGACCGCGCCTTGCGCGACGAACTGCGCGCACGTGGTTTTGCCCAAGCCGCGCGATTTTCGTGGGAACGCGCCGCGCGCGAGACGCTGGCGGTGTACGCACAGGTGGCAGGAGGCGGGAGGCAAGTTGGAGATTAGAGATTGGAGATTAGAGATTGGAGATTGGGTGATTTGGCACGTTTGGCATCTTTGGCATCTTTGGCACATTTGGCATATTTGGCTCATTGGCCCATTGGTTCATTGAGGTTTGGCTCATTGGCACATTGGCACATTGGCTCATTGGAATCTGGCTCATTTTGCATTGACGGTCGCTACATCCAGGACCATTTTCCCGGCATCGGGCGCTACACCTACAACCTGATTGACGCGCTCGCGCGTGTGTCGCCCGCTGACCGCTTTGTTGTCTTGTGTAACCCAGCGCTCCGCAACACGCGCTACGATCTCGCCGCCCTCGCGCGCCACCCCAACATTGAACTCGTGCGCGTGAACGTTCCTACGTTCTCACTTGCTGAACAATATCGGCTCCCAGTAGCCATCAGAGGTCAGAGGTCAGAGGTCAGAGGTCAGCCGTCGGCGGTCAGCGGTCAGCGGTCGGCGGTCTTTCACTCGCCCTACTACCTCAAACCGTACCTCCTCCGCCTTCCCTCTGTTGTCACAATCTTCGATGTGATTCCACTTGTCGTTCCGAATGCTGTATCGTGGCGCGCGCGCTGGTTCTTTCGCTGGGCAGCGTGGCTCGCGGCAAAGACATCCGCGCGCGTGATCGTTCCCTCGCGCGCAACGCGCGACGATTTGATCGCGCGCCTGCGCGTGCCGCGCGAAAAAATCGCGGTGATTCCACTCGCCGCCGACGCACGCTTTGCGCCACAGAGTGCTGCGGAGATCGCGCGTGTGCGCGAAAAATACGCGCTTGCCGAACGATTCGTTTTGTACGTCGGTATCAACAAGCCGCACAAGAATCTAGCGACGCTGCTGGACGCGTGGGCGCGCGCCGAGCGCGACGCGCTGTTGGTGATGGCAGGGGTGTGGGATGCTCGTTACGAGCCAGAGGTCAGAGGTCAGAAGTCAGAGGTCAGAAGTCAGCGGGAGGCAGGCGGCAGGAGGCAATCGAAAATCGAAAATCGAAAATTCGATTCATTCGCGATGTTGATGACGCGGACTTGGCCGCGCTCTACGCCGGCGCGACGGCGTTCGTGATGCCGTCGTTGTACGAGGGGTTTGGGTTGCCACCGCTCGAGGCGATGGCATCGGGCGCGCCGGTGATTTGCTCGCACGCGTCAGCGTTGCCGGAGGTGGTGGGCGATGCCGCGCTGTTGGTGAATCCGCGCGACGCGGAGGACATTGCGCGCGCGATAACGCGCGTGCTGGATGATGCCGCGCTGCGCGACGCGTTGCGCGCCCGGTCGCTAGCGCGCGCGGCGCAATTTTCGTGGGAGCGTACGGCGGAAATGACATTGGCGGTGTATCGTGAAATTACGACTTGATCTCGTCGGGGGCTTGAGCGCCGCGCTCGTCTTTGGTGTGGCGCTGACGCTCTACGTTGCTACGCTGGCGCCCGGCTTGTTGTGGGGCGGCGGCGATTTTGCGACATTCCAGACGCGCCTCTTTCTGGGCGAACTGCGCGGCGGTATTTTCGGTCATCCTTTGTGGGTTATCGTCGCGCGTCCGTTTGTATGGCTGCCGATTCGCGACGTGGCTTATCGCGCGAACCTCGCGGCGGCAGTGTTCGCCGCGCTGGCTCTCGTTTGTGTGTTCCTCTCGGCGCACCGACTCACGCGTTCGTTGTGGGCATCGTTACTTGCTACCGGCGCGTTGATGGTCTCGCACACGTTCTGGACGTATGCCGTTATGCCCAAAGTGTATTCGCTCAACGCGTTGATGCTGGCATTGTGCATCTATCTCTTGATTCGCTGGGAACAGGAGCAACGCGCGGCGAATCTCTATGCGTTTGCGTTGTTGTATGGCTTGTCGCTTTTGAATCACCTCGTTATGGCGACAGCAGCAGCGGGTTTTGTGTTCTACATTCTTCGCGTTGGTGCGCGGCAGTGGCGACAATGGATCATCGCTGCGTGCTTTTTTCTCTTCGGCGCGATGCCGTATGGTCTGCTCTGGCTCTCGACGGAACAGAGCGCGAGCGGCGCGGTGTTCGCTTTCCTGCGTGGATTTCTCAATCTGTTCGTGTCGCCCGATTCGTTGTGGCTGGGAATTAGCCTTGGCGTCGCGTTGCTGCTCTATCAATTTCCGCTGACGGTCGTGGTGGGAATCGTGGGCGCGCGCACCTTGTGGCGTGAACAGTGTCGGGTGGCGTGGATGTTGCTTTTGATTGCGTTAGGGGATGTGGCGTTCCTGCTCGGTGCAACCGATCCGCGCACTGGCGGCGAGTATGTCTGGAATTTGCATTACTATCTCCAGGCGTACATCGTCTTCGCC
>DAOTYB010000260.1:0-4828 GCA_034435315.1 Anaerolineae bacterium
TGGAGTCGTTCAGGTGCTGAGAACCTCCTGCCGATCCGCACGGCACTGCTCAGCGGTCGGTTTGATGAAATGTGGCATGCGGTTTGCAATTTGCCCCCAAACTGAAATACACCCTGCCAGTGTTGCATTTCAGTTTTTGGGCAAGTTTTCCGCCTGCGTTTCGCACCTTGCGAATGTATTGCTTCCCTGCTCCCCGTTGCGTTGGGGTGAAAAATCTTTCGCCCCAAGGGGGAGGGGGAGTAAGACGAGGTGGTGGCGGGCGGCGAAGCCGCCCGCCACCACCTCCCTGCCTTGTCTTCTTTATCTCACCTCAAAAATCGCCACCGCGGCGCGGATGTTTTCCCCCAACCGCGCCGCGCGCAAACGCCGATTGGCTTCTCCCAGATAAATCGAGCGCGTGATGGTGATGCGCTCGCGCGTGCAAAACTCGATAAAGTCGCGCACGGTGAGCGGACGCGCGCGCGGCGCGGCGTCCCACGCTTGCGGTAACGCGGGCGCCTGGGGCATTCGTCCATGCAACAGTAACTCGAGCCGACAACGCCAGTGCCCCCAGTTGGCAAAACTGATGAGCGCGCGCTGTCCCACGCGCAGCATCTCGCAAATGATGAACGTGGGATTGTCGAGATACGGCAAGGTCTGACTGAGAATCACCGTATCGAACGACTGATCGGGGTAATCGCGCAAGCCCTCGTCCAGATTGCCCTGGCGCACGCTCAAGCCTTTGCGTACGCACGCGAGCACATTCGCTTCGTCCAGTTCCACGCCCCGTCCAACGATGTGGCGCGTGTCTATCAAGTAGCGGAGCAGGGTGCCATCGCCACAACCGAGATCAAGCACTTTTTCGCCGGGCGAGATCAGTTCGGCGAGCGCCAGCAGGTCGGGACGCAAAGGGGCTTGATTCATGGCAAGGGAATGCGATGATGAGCAACGACGCGGTCGAGAAAATCGGCGATGAGTCGTGTCATCGTTTCCACTTCGAGCAAGAACGCGTCGTGGCCCCACGTGGATTGCAGATTGCAGTACGTCACGTCCGCGCCGATGGCGGTGAGCGCGCTCACCAACTCTTTCGAATGGTACGAGGGATAGAGCCAGTCGGAGGTGAACGAGACGACGAGGTACATTATCGCCGCGCTGCGCGCGAACGCCTGGGTCAGCGAGCCGTGCCCATTCGCCAGATCGAAATAATCCATCGCTTTGGTGATGTAGAGGTACGAATTCGCGTCAAAGCGTTCGGTGAAACGATTGCCCTTGTAGTGCAGATAACTTTCGACGGCAAACTCGGTGCAAAAATCATAGCCGTAATTTTCGCGTCCCTGCAAGCGACGACCGAATTTTTGATGCATGGATTCTTCGCTGAGATAGGTAATGTGTCCGATCATCCGCGCGAGGGCAAGCCCGGTGTTGGGACGCGCGCCATCGTCATAGTAATTGCCGTCGCGCCAATTGGGGTCGGCGAAGATGGCTTGCCGCCCCACTTCGCTGAATGCAATCAGCATCGGCGAGTGGCGCGCGGTGGTGGCGAGTGGCAGCGCGGCGCGCACGCGTTCGGGATAACTCACCGTCCACTGCAACACTTGCATCCCGCCCATACTCCCACCCGCGACCGCGAGCAATTTTTCGATGCCGAGATAATCAATCAAGTGACGTTGCGCGCGCACCATATCGGCGATGGTGATGACCGGAAAACCGAGCGCGTACGGTTTGCCGGTGCGCGGATTGATCGAACTGGGACCGGTGGAACCCTGACAGCCACCGATGACGTTGGAGCACACGACAAAGTACTTGTTTGTGTCGAACGCTTTGCCGGGTCCGATGCAATCGTCCCACCAGCCGATTTTGCCATCGGGCGACAGTCCCGCCGCGTGCGCATCGCCCGAAAGCGCGTGACAGATCAGGATCGCGTTGCTGCGCGCGGCGTTGAGCGTACCGTACGTTTCGTACGCCAGCGTGATGGGTCCCAGCGTCTCGCCGCTATCGAGTGGCATCGGTTCATCCTGCGCGAACGTGAAATACTGACGCGCGACGATACCGAGAGGGTGATGGATTGTCATAGCCTTGCTTGACGTGATGCGTGAAACGTAATTCACATCTCACGTTTTACGTTTCACGCAATTACTCAGCCGCGCTATCAATGCGAAATAGCCCCACCCCCTTGCCCCCTCCCCACGCCGCCGAGCGGCGTGGGGAGGGGGCATCAGTTAAAGGGAATGGGGATGAGGGCGGGCGGCTTCGCCGCCCGCCCTCATCCCACTCCCATTCCCCCTTCTCTCTTCCCGCAAAGCGGGGAGAGAAGCGGGGCAGGAGGATGAGTGGGGTTGTTTCCGTAGAGGTGAAAGATTTTTTTCGCCCGTACAACGACGGCGAAATTCAGGCTCAGCCATCGGCTTGCGTTGGCCGTCGGTTGCTAACCGACAGCGAGCGATGCCGGGGCTGAGTAGTTGCCGTTTCACCTACACGTTTGCCAGCGCCTGATCCAAATCCCATAAAATATCTTCGATGTCTTCGATGCCGATACTGAGGCGCACAAAGTCAGGACTTACGCCGGCGCTGATTTGTTCCTCTTCGGAAAGTTGACTGTGTGTGGTCGTTGCCGGATGAATGGCGAGACTTTTGGCATCGCCCACATTGGCGAGGTGGCTAAAAAGTTTCAGGTTTTCAATGAAACGGCGTCCGCCTTCCTTGCCACCTTTGACACCAAATCCCATAATCGCGCCGGCGCCTCTGGGCAGATATTTTTTCGCGCGCGCGTGGTCGGGATGACTGGGCAAGCCGGGATAAGTGACCCAGTTCACTTTGGGGTGTTGTTCCAGAAATTCGGCGACGCGCTGCGCGTTGGCGACGTGGCGTTCCATTCGCAAACTCAACGTTTCGAGTCCTTGCAGGAACAGCCACGAATTGAACGGCGCCTGACACGCGCCGACATCGCGCAGAATCTGGACGCGCGCTTTGAGGATGTAAGCCGCGGGTCCCAGGGAGGCATAGACCAGGCCGTGATAACTCGGATCGGGTTCGGTGAAATTCTTAAAGCGTCCACTTGCTGCCCAATCGAAATTGCCGCCGTCCACGATGATGCCACCAATCGTGGTGCCATGCCCTCCGATGAATTTGGTCGTCGAATGAACGATGATGTTCGCACCCCACTCGAACGGTCGGCACAGGTACGGCGTGGCAAAGGTGTTATCAATCATCAACGGCACACGAAACTCGCGCGCGATGTGTGCCACCTCATCAAAGGGAAAGACGTTGATGAGGGGATTACCGAGAGTTTCACCGAAAATTAACTTGGTGTTATCACGCATCGCACGGCGGAAATTTTCGGGGTCGCTGGGATCTACAAAGGTGACCTCAATGCCGAGACGGGGCAGGGTATAGCGAAATTGATTATAGGTGCCACCGTATAACGTCGAAGCCGAAACGATGTGATCTCCTGCGCCGCAGAGGGTGAGAATCGCCATCACTTGCGCGGCGTGACCGGAACTCGCGGCAAGCGCGCCTACGCCTCCTTCCAGATCGGCGACGCGTTGTTCAAAGACGTCACTGGTGGGGTTCATTATGCGCGTGTAAATGTTGCCTTGTTCCTGCAAAGAGAACAAGCGCGCCGCGTGTTCGGTATCGCGGAACACGTACGAGGTCGTCTGGTAGATGGGCACTGCGCGCGCGCCCGTGGTGGGGTCAGGCACTTGCCCGGCGTGCACCTGACGTGTCGTAAAGCCGTACTGTCGTTGATGGGTAGTATTGGACATACCGTCTCCTTTTGTTTTGAAAAATTGTAACCTATGAGCTCAAGTTTCGCATAAAACTGAAAGGACTATGACGAATTATTGATCAAGGCAGCATAGAGCGTCACGGGCAAGCGCAAGTAGCGCAAGATCTGCAGGTGCAATTCTGAAAGCGCGGTGATGTGCCATGTGGTCTGGCGATCTACAACCACACGTGTCAACGTGATCTGTGCGCGGGCGAATGCTTGCAAAATCCGTTTGCCCGTCGGACGCTCGGTTTCCCGTGTGGCTTGACCTGCATACAAACCCGTCAGCCGCTTGCCCGCCTGACGCAAGCCCTGCCGCACCTGGCTTTCTATCAACGTCAACAGACGCAGCCCCAACGTCAACAACCGCGTCAATCCTTTGATCTGGTCATCTTTCCACACGAACAACGGACTCAGTCCCAACGGCAACTCTTTGACCAGACGAAAATCGCGCTCCAAAACCCATCCGCCACGATAACGCACGACGGCTTGCGCCATCGTCAATTGTTCCGCTGGCGCATTGGTCACTTGCACGCGCCAGCCCAACCGATGGCGATACGCCGTAATCGCAGCCTCGTTGCGCTGGACGCGGCGAATCATATAGCGCACCTGCGTCTCGGTGAACGTCTCGCGTTGCGCACCAGGACGCCCGCGGCCGCGATAGCGCGTCACCGTCGTCGTTTGAGATTCCCACTCGACGGTGAGCAGACCTTGCACGCGTTCGCGTTCCAGAATCCGCTGGATCGCCTGCTGCAAGTCCGTTTCTTGACGAATCGGACGCTTGCCGCGGGCGGGTGCAGGCGTCAGGGCGAGCAGCGCCGCCGTGGCGCGCTGGAGGCGTTGCTCGAGGTGCGTCGCCTGCGTATGCGCCAGTTCCCGCGAGCGCGTAACCAGCACGCGTTCCGTCCACGTGAGGGTCTGGGGATGGCCCTGGGCGTCCGTGTAGGTGGCGGTCTGGGGGCGCTCAAACTCGTAGCCCGCACCAATGAGTTCGTCCCCATCCCAGATCAGCGTCGCCATCTGGTTGCCATCGACAACCGCATTGACCCATTCGTCGAATTCACGGGCGGTTTCGCCCGTGTG
>DAOTYB010000261.1:0-13707 GCA_034435315.1 Anaerolineae bacterium
TTACAGCGCATGTTGAGTTTTCTGAATCATGCGATCGAAGCTGTGTATGGTGTGGTCAGGAGCATCACCGCCGATGTGCGCCCCTTGCAAGTGTAGTTTCGTGATGTACTGAGTCCAGATGATAATCGCGCACAAGGCGAGTCAACCAGTTCTTCATCCATTCGCGCGCGGCGCGATGCCCCAGGCAAATCTATGCGGTGCGCGCTGCACCTTCCGGCGGTATGGCGTCCAGCGCAGTCCCCGGGGCAATCCAATCGAGCAAAATATCTGTGCCGGGTCCCGCGTAATCAAGGTCCACGCGTTCAGGTTCGACCCACAGTCCAAACTTCATCCCGCGACGATGCACGTACTCGGCGAAGGCTGCCAGGCCGCTCGGAAATTTGTCGGGATGTTCGCGCCAGGTTCCCAGCCCGAAGGAAAAATCGCCGCGCCAGACCGACCCGGCGTACCACGCCGCATCAATCACAAAGACTTCTAGTCCGAGTTCTGCTGCCGCATCCACTTGCGCGTACAGACGCTCTTCGTGCAAGTTGTGATAAAAGGCATAGTACGTGTTGTATTGTGTCCAGGGAAAATCGTGCGGCCGCGGTGGAAGAAGATAGCGGCGCGCAAAATCGTGAGTAGCATGTGCCGCATCGTTGAGCGTGCCGGTGAAGAATCCAAGAAAACGGCGCGGGGTCTCAAAAGTATCGCCGGGGGCAAGATCAAAGCGCAGGGTATCGGTCGCGGGCTGTAAAAAAGTTTGCCTACCTTGACGTTGGGCGCGCACCTGCCATCCCCCCGACCAGGCGATGCCACCTACCAGTCCTTCGCGCAAAGTGGGCGCGGAAACGACAAACCACCCAAGGTGATCTTCCGACGAACGACCGTGCGAATAGATGATGTGCTCGCGTCCTTCCGTCAGGCGTACGGAACGCAGGCGTAACGTGGGTACGGGTTGAACCTGACTTTTGTCCACGTTTCCAGGCGTGACACCCTGCGCTCAGGAAAACACCAACACTTCGGCTGAGGGTGCCAGGGCGCTTGAAAACGCCTCAAGCGCGGCAAGATGGCGTAGAGGTGTGTTGCCACTGTTCTCCAGCGTTAGCCAGTGTTCGATGATGCTGGTTCGCGGAAAGACGAGGTAGTGCAGATGGGCACGTAAAGTGCTATGCGCGAGCACAATGGTCAGTTCGAGCGCGCCGCTGGGATGTGTCAGGGTGCGATAGTCGCGGAAAGTAAAATGACGTGAACTGTTCAGGGCTTGGCCCTCCAGTTCCATCGCGAGTTCCATGCTTTTGCCATCGCGCGCCAGCCATTCTTTGCCGGTCTGTTTGTTCAGCAGACTGATGAGACGAAACCCCGCCTCGGGCGTGTAATGCATTTGCCGGCGCATACTTGCGGTGCCGATTTCCCAGATGTGAGTTTGCTCATCATAAGCGACATAGGCATCGTCGGATTTTGCAATCACTTTGCCCGGCGGGAGAAGGGTTTGCGCGTGAGCGGGGGACGCGAGGAGACCTAACGTTAGAAGGAAGATTACTCCCCGCGCAAGAGAGATGAGCGGTAGTGAGAAATTGGCGTGATGTGTTCGGTCCGTCATAACGCCAATTATAGCACAGCCGGTCTGCTGAATGAAATTCGCAACGTAACCGTGTAACAACCGTTCAGCCGTATCTGTCATTGCCAGCGGTTTTTGCAAAGCAATGCGCAAAAACACAAAGCACCTGCCGCGTCAACGCGCGCGCACGCGCGTCAACCGCAGGTGCTTTGACGTTCCACGGCTGGTGCCAAATCACGCCAAGACCCATCAGGTCTTCAGGACCTGACAGGTCTGCTGGGATTCCACCATCATCTTCTTCCGAACACCTAACTCGAACAAGCCGCAACTGAACAGGTTATCCGCGAATCACGCGAGTAACCGTTCAGCCCGCTCTGTCATTGCGAGCGATTTCTGCGAAGCAATCCCTAACGTTGCCCACCGCAGATCGTCACGCGGAGATTGCTTCGTCGCAAAAAACGCTCCTCGCAATGACACCTGAACGGTTACTCACGCGAATCGCGCGAATAGGTAGCAGTGGCTTGCAACGCTCTATTTTTAACACTATTCTAACGTGCAACCCAAAATCCTTATATCTGTTTATCAAAATTTCGTTACCGTGTTTCGTTGAAACGTGAATACGGTAAACATCTTGCGACCGTCGTCGGTCTTCCGTCGTCGGTCATCTTGAGGGTGGCTATGATTAACAACAACCTCACCATCCGCATCGGCGGCGAAGCCGGGCAAGGAATGGACACGAGCGGCGCGGGGTTTGCGCGCGCACTTGTTCGCGCCGGCTTGCATATTTTTGCCCATTCGGATTTTATGAGCCGCATTCGCGGCGGTTACAACTTTTATCAACTCCGCATCAGCGATCAACCCATCTACGCGCCGGACAATGTGGTGCATCTCCTCCTCGCCTTCAGCCCCGATGCCATCACGCAATCATTGAACGATCTGGCGCCGGGCGGCGCGGTCATTCACGACATTTCACTCAAGGTGGATGCTGCCGCGCTCGCCGCGCGCAACCTTCGCGCGTTCGCGTTCCCCTTCGAAGCCAAAGCGCTGGAGATTGGACGCCCCGCCGGGATGGATCCCAAGCGCGCGAAATTGATGACCAACACCGCCGCGCTCGGCGCCACCGCCGCGCTCACCGGCTTTCCCTTCGAGCGCATCGCTCAAGTGGTTATGCAAAACTTTGGCAAGAAAAAAGGTTCCGCAATTGCAGATGCCAACCTGGCGATGGCGCGCTGGGCGTTCGACGAAGCATCGCAATACGCCGACCAATTCGCGTGGAAACTCGTACCGCCCACCAATCCGACGAATCGAATGATTCTGACCGGCAATCAGGCGATCGCGCTCGGCGCGATCGCGGCGGGGTGCAAACTCATCGCCGCGTATCCGATGACGCCGGCGACTTCGATCATCGAGTTTATGACCGCGCAATCCAAACGATTCGATCTCGTGACCAAGCAGACCGAAGACGAGATCGCCGCGATTCTGTACGCGATTGGCGCGAACCAGGTTGGCGTGCGCGCAATGTGCGCGACCTCCGGCGGCGGTTTCTCGCTGATGGTCGAAGCGCTCGGAATGGCGGGGATGACCGAGACGCCACTCGTCGTCGTGGATTCGCAGCGACCGGGTCCTTCGACCGGAATGCCCACGCGCACCGGGCAAGGCGATTTGCTGTTCGTGATGCACGCGTCGCAAGACGAATTTCCGCGCATTGTCATCGCGCCCGGTGGAATCGAAGCGTGCTACTTTGAAACTGCGCGCGCGTTCAACCTTGCCGAAAAATACCAGTGTCCCGTGTTGATTCTCACCGATGGTTTTCAGGCGTTTTCGACGCGTTCGGTCGGCGTCGAAGAGTTGCCGTTCGAGGAATTCAAAATCGAGCGCGGCAAGACGTTGACGGATGCCGAACTCGATCAACTCCAACCCGGCGAATACAAACGCTACGCGCTCACCGACGATGGCATTTCGCCGCGCGCGATTCCCGGTCATCCCAACGCGGTGTACACCGCGACGAGTGACGAGCATACCGAGTACGGTCGCATCGAAGACGAAGACGCGGCGAATCGTATCGCGCAGCACAGCAAGCGAATGCGCAAAATCGAAACGATGAAACGCGAGATGCGTATGCCCGAGTGGTACGGTCCCGCTGATGCGCCCTTTACCCTGATGGGCTGGGGCTCGACGCGTTACGTGATTCGGCAAGCGGTGGACGAATTGAACGCACGCGGCATCATCGTGAACGCGCTGCATTTCACCGACATCTATCCGCTCGATGAGGCGCGTCTGGCGCGCGAACTCGATAGGGCGCGTTATCTGATTGACGTCGAAGGCAACTATGGCGCGCAACTTGCGCGGGTTGTGCGAATGTACACCGGGCGCGCGGTGGACAACAAAATTCTGAAATACGATGGACGACCGTTCACGAGCGGCGAGATCGTTGATGCGGTCGTGGAGATGACGAAAGACGAAGGACGAACGACGAATGCCTTTGTCTTTAGTCATTCGTCTTTCGTCACCCAACAGGAGACGCTGAAATGACTGACACACCCTTCACCCCCAAATCCTACGAAGGCGAACGCGAAATTACGTGGTGCCCCGGTTGTGGCGACTATGGCATCATCGCCGCGGTGAAACAAGCGCTCGCGCAATTGCAAATTCCGCCACATCAGGCATTTTTCGTTAGCGGCATTGGGTGCGGATCGAAATTGCCGGACTATCTCAAGGTGAACGGCTATCTCGGTTTGCACGGTCGCACGTTGCCGATTGCGCAAGGCGTCAAGATTGCGAATCACGATTTGAAAGTGATCATCACCGTTGGCGATGGCGATAGTTTTGGCATTGGCGCAGGACATTTCTTGCACGCTTTGCGTCGCAATCCTGATGTGACGATGATTGTTCAGGATAACAAGGTGTACGCGCTGACCAAAGGGCAGTACTCCCCGCTTAGCACCAAGGGGTGGATTTCTTCCACCACGCCTGATGGTTCGATCGAAATTGAACTCAATCCTGTACTTCTGGCAATCACCGGCGGCGCGACATTCGTTGCGCGCACCTTTTCCGGTGATCCCAAGCATATGGCGCAGATTTTCGCCAGAGCCATCACGCACAAGGGATTCGCGTTCGTAGATGTGCTGCAAATCTGCGTCATCTACAATCACGTCAACACGACCGAGTGGTATCGCGCGCGTCTCTACAAACTGGATGACGACGCCACTTATAATCCGCGCGATTACGAGGCCGCCGTCAAAAAAGCGCGCGAGTGGGGTGACCGCATCCCCATCGGTGTATTTTACGTGGACGAACGTCCCACGTACGAAGAGCAGATTCCCGCGCTCGCGCGCGGACCGCTCGTTCAACACGCGTACGCGGGTTACAGCAAAGAGACGTGGGACGAATTTCGAGCGACGATGATGTGAAAAAAGGTAGGGGCGCAAGCACTCACTTGCGCTCCTACACGCGTTCAGATGGGCGCAGGCACATTACCTTCAACGTTCGCAAACTTTCATTTTGGTTTGCACAGTACGGTTTGACCCCACTCATCCCCCCTGCCCCCTTCTCTCCCCGCAAAGCGGGGAGAGAAGGGGGAGCTGGTGAAGGGGGTGATGGCGGGCGGCGAAGCCGCCCGCCATCACCCCCGTTGTTTGACTCCCCCTCCCCGTTGGGGCGAAAAATTTTTCACCCCAACGGGGAGGGGGCAGGGGGTGAGGCTATGCGTTTGCCAAAGTGCAAAACGGAGGCTGAGAAACTTGCCCCCAAACTGAAATACACCCCTTTTTACAGGGCGTGTGCAAAGTCGCTTGACAGATTGTCGGGCGACTCAAGTCGCAGCAACAAGCACTGCCAGGTCGCCCTGCGGCGACTCGAGCAGCCGACGCAGGTCGGCTTTGGTTGTTGCGGCGGTTTCAACCGCTCGTGCCTGACTTTGCACACACCCTGCCCCTTTTTACATCTGTGTTGACGTCGCAGGTGATTTCGAGTATCATACACACGCACACGCCGCTCCGATACGGATAGGCGGTCCAGAAAGGATGTCGCGATGTCTCGCCTGCCGGTTCATATCACCGCCTTTATCGTCATCATCACTCTGTTTTTATTGTGGGACCTGGGTCAGCGCGTTATGACGAGTCTGCGCTTGATGCAACTGGAACAGACGTACGAGCAACAACTGGCTGAAGCGGAAGCACGTAACCGCGAGTTGCAAAAACTCAAAGAGTATGTGCAAAGCGACGAGTATGTCATTGATTATGCGCGACGTCACTGGCGGTGGGCCTTCCCTGGCGATACTGTGGTGATTCCTCAAATCACTCCCGTGCCGACGCCGACTCCCTCTCCGGCGACGCCGACACCGATACCGACGCGAACGTTCCAGCAAAAGGTGTTCGATTTTCTTTTGGGTCCCTAGCGAATGAACATTCGATCTCTCACCGCTTTTCTTGCGCGCGATGCGCTGGACGAAACCCATTTTCGCGCGCTGGGCGATCTGGTGACGGCGGCGCGCGCCGCGTTGCCGATTCAAACCGCGCGCGTGGCGCTTGCTGCTCCCCCTCCACTGCCGCTCTCCGATTTGATGCGCTGGGCGCGCGATCTGTATGCACGGTGTCAGGCGCAAGGCATTGATTACGTGTCGCTGGGTATGTTCGATGCGGCGCGTCTGGAGGAGATAGCACCCTTGCTCAGTGCGACCGAAAACGTGTTCGCGTCCGCGCAGATTGCCACGCGCGCGCGCGAACTTGATCTCGGCGCGATACGGCGCGTGGCGCGCGTGATTCGGCACCTAGCGGAGACGACGCCGCAGGGTTTCGGCAATCTACGCTTTGCGGCACTGGCGAACGTGCCGCCGCATTCACCGTTCTTTCCTGCCGCGTATCACGATGAGGGTGCGCCCGCGTTCGCTTTTGCCACCGAGGCGGCCTCACTGGCAGTCGCCGCGTTTCAGAACGCCGCCAGTCTCGACGCGGCGCGCACACATCTCATTCAGAGCATCGAACAGACCAGTCGTACGCTTGTGCAGATCGCCGACGAACTGGTCGCGCGTAGCGGTTTTCGATTTGTGGGGATTGACTTTTCGCTGGCGCCGTATCCCGATGCGGCGCGCAGCATCGGCGCGGCGATCGAGCACGCACTTGGCGCGCCTTTTGGCCATCACGGCACGCTATTGGCTACCGCTGTGCTGACCGATTGTCTCCAGCGCGCGCGTTTTCCGCGCACCGGTTTTTGTGGGGTGATGTTTCCCGTGTTGGAAGATGCCACGCTCGCCGCGCGCTCGCCCCGGCTGACGCTTAACGATTTGTTGCTCTATGCCAGCGTCTGTGGCACGGGATTGGATACCGTGCCCCTTCCCGGCGATACCTCGGAAGACGCGCTCGCGGCTATTCTACTCGATCTGGCGGCACTGGCGATCAAGTTGAACAAACCGCTCACCGCGCGTCTGATGCCGATTCCGGGCTTGTCCGCCGGTGATATGACCTCTTTCGACTTTGAGTATTTCACGCCGGCGCGCGTGCTGGCTGTCCACGCGCAGCCGCTCAAAATTTTCGATACGGATTCCCATCTTCGATTCGTGACGCAAGACGAATGACGCACCGTCGCGTCCGGTGTTTTGCGTCCGCCTGTCAAGGACAAGGATGTCTGACCAAACGATTCTCATTCTCGGTGGCGCGGGGCTGGTAGGGGTTCAGGTCGCGCGCCAGATCGCGCGCGACATTCAGCCGCGTCGTATGATCATCGCTTCGCTGTATCAAAGCGAGGTGAACGATGTGCTGGCATCGCTCAAAAAAGAATTCCCCAGGATCGAGTGGCGCGGCGTGTGGGGCGATGTCTTTGTGCGCGCCGATTTCACGCACGAAAAGCGCGCTATGCTACTTGCCAGTCCGCGCTCGCGCGCCGCTCTGTACGACGATCTGCTCGGCGATTTCGAGGCGGCGTATCAGCGTTCGCGCCTGGTGCAATTGATTCTCGAACACAAGCCAGCGGTCATCGTGGATAGCATCAACACCGCGACGGCAATCAGTTATCAAGATGTGTACTCTGCCTCGATTGTCGCCAAACAAAAATTAGACGAACTCTTTGCGCGGATTGACTATTTGAACGAGACGGTGCATCCGCCCGGCGAAACGCGCGGCGTACCCGTACGCACACGTGAAGAACTCCACGCAGGCATTGCCGAGATGGCGCGCTTGCGCAAAGAGGCGGCGCGCGCCTTCGAGGTGCTGCTCCTTTCTCAGGCGGTCCCGCAGTTGGTTCGCCATAGCGTTCTGATTTTGCGCGCGATGGAACAGGCGGGCACGCGCTTGTATCTGAAAATCGGCACCACGGGCACCGGCGGAATGGGCTTGAACATCCCCTACACGCACGGCGAAGACAAACCGTCGGCAAAACTGATGGCCAAGACCGCCGTGGCGTTCGCGCACACGGGACTGATGTTTTTGATGGCGCGCACTCCCGGCGCACCTATCGTCAAAGAAATCAAACCTGCCGCAATGATCGGTTATGCCGATATTACCATGCGTTCGATTACTGAACGCGGCGAACCGGTGTTTGTGTACACCAGCAAAAATGAACCGCTGGGCGACACCCTGACTTTGCGCGACGATGCCGCAGGTTACCACAAACAAGGCAAACTGCAAATGGTGGTGGTGGACACCGGCGAGAATGGCTTGTTCACCAAAGGTGAGTTCGAGGCAATCACCGCGTTGCGGCAAATGGAATTTCTGACCCCCGAGGAGATTGCGCGCAAGGTGGTGCTGGAAATTCAAGGCGCCAACACCGGCACCGATGTCATCGCGGCGATTGACGGCGCCATCTACGAGCCTACCTATCGCGCCGGCTATTTGCGCCGCGCCGCGCTCGACGAAATCGAACGGCTGGAAGCCGAGACCGGTGTGCCGAGCATCGCGCTGGGACAACTGGGACCTCCCGAACTCTCCAAGTTACTGTACGAAGCCTACTTGCTCAAGGTGCGTTATCACACGCTCAAGCGCGTTCTCACACAAAAACCGCGCCAGATGGCCGACGCCCTGTTGCGCTATCTTTTGCGCCATCCCGATTTGCGCCACACGATTACCTCGGTGGGGGTGCCCATTCTCACTCCCGATGGTCAACACCTCTGGCGCGGTCCGTTCATTCGTATCCCCGAACGCGCCGACACCAACGTCGTACCGCTGACCCCCGAGGCGGTGGATCAGTACGCGCGCAAGGGCTGGGTGGATTTGCGACCGCAGAATTTTGTTGTGTGGAAAGAACGTTTTGAAAAGATGCGCCGCGCGCAACAACAATTGCGTGGCCGCGGCAGCGCGGCGGTCACGATGGAGGCATACCTCGACGAGGAAATCCGCATCGGCGATGTCGTCGCCTGGGTGTTTAACAATGAAAAGATGGGGTATCGGATCAAGTAGTGGATAGTGTTCAGTGGACAGTGGGCGGTAGAGGGGGAAGATGAAAGTTGATGTGAATGTGCTGTTTCACGATTTGCGCGAGGTGGCGCCGCTGGTGCGCGCGGCGGAACAGGTGGGATTCGATGGTCTGTGGACGAGCGAGACGCAGCACGATCCGTTCTTGCCGCTCGCGGTGGCAAGCACCCACACGTCGCGCCTCCAACTGGGCACCGCTATCGCAGTCGCCTTTGCGCGCAGTCCGACCGTGCTCGCTCATATCGCGTGGGATTTGCAACGTGCCACGCAGGGACGCTTTATCCTCGGGCTGGGGACGCAGGTCAAAGCGCACATCGAGCGTCGTTTTGGAATGCCGTGGGAAGCGCCGGCGCCCAAACTGCGCGAGATGATTCTGGCGATACGCGCGCTGTGGCGCGCCTGGCAAGGGGATGGGCAGATCAATTTTCGCGGCGAGTTTTACACAATTACGTTGATGTCGCCTTTTTTCAATCCCGGCCCCATCGAGCATCCCGACATTCCGATTTTCATCGCTGGCGTGAACGAGCATCTGTGCCGCGTCGCGGGTGAGTTGTGTCAGGGTTTTCATGTGCATCCGTTCCACACCGTCGAGTACATTCGGCAGATTGTTTTGCCGAACATCGAGGCGGGCGCCGCCAGAGCGCAGCGCACTCGCGCCGACATCGAACTATCGTCCACGATTTTCGTCGCCACCGATGAGGCTGAACGCGAAGCCGTTCGCGCGCAAATCGCGTTCTACGCTTCGACCCCCTCTTACAAATCCATCCTCGATGTGCACGGTTGGGGTGACATCAATCAAGCGCTGGGGCGTCTTGCCGCGCGGCAAAAATGGGACGAGATGCCCGCGCTGGTCAGCGACGACTTGTTGAACGCCGTCGCGATCGTCGCGCCGTGGGAGGAATTGCCCGCGCGCATCCAGCAACGCTACGCTGGCCTTCTGGATCGCGTTGCGCTGTATCTGCCGTTTCACGCGGACGAACTACCGCGCTGGCGTGCGTGGGTTGACGCGTTCCAAGCGCGTCCTGAAAAATCGAAAGGAGAAAAACATCTATGACCGAACGAATGTCTAAATCTGCCGTGCTGGAACATCTTGCCAGCCAGACCGGCTTGAACAGAAAGCAAGTGGCGGCGGTGCTGAATGAACTTGCACGTCTGGCTTATCGTGAAGCCAGGAACTCGTTTCAGATTCCCGGTCTGGGCATCATTACGCTGGCAGAGCGTCCCGCGCGCCAGGTGCTGATGCGTTTTGGTCCCCGCGCCGGGCAAACGATTACGGTACCCGCTAAACAAGTCCTGCGCTTTCGTTTTACCAAAGCGGCAAAAGATGCCATTCTGGGAGTCAAGAAAGACGATCTTGAAATCATCGAAGGGGTTGGACCCAAAATTGCCAAAGCGTTGTATAGCGCTGGCATTCTGACGTTCCAACAACTGGCGGACACACCGATTGAAAAGTTGCGGCAGATTCTGGACGAGGCGAACTACATTGCCGATCCCACCACCTGGTCCCAACAAGCGCGTCTGGCAGCCGAAGGGAAGATGGCGGAACTGGAACAACTCCAAGCCACACTGACGGCTGGACGCGTGGCGTAAAGGTAAGGTAAACCAAAAATCGCATGCCTGAGGGCATGCGATTTTGTAATTACGCGGCTGTACCAGCCATCGTGAATAGTCCCACCCCCTTGCCTCATATGCGTCAACTTAACCAGTGTCGGCGATGGGAACTATACCTTCAACGGTCGCAAACTTTCATATTGGTTTGCACAGTACGGGCCTGACCCCACTCATCCCCCTGCCCCCTTCTCTCCCCGCTACGCGGGGAGAGAAGGGGGAGATGGGAGTGGAGATGAGGGCGGGTGGCGAAGCCGCCCGCCCTCACCTCCCTACCTCAATTCCCCCTCCCCACGCCGCTCTGCGGCGTGGGGAGGGGGCAAGGGTGGGGTTTGACACCCCTACGTATCAACTTAAGCAGGGAATGCCGCATTACAACCCTCCCCTCTCCCAAATTCAGGCGAAGGAGGGGCTGGAAATGGAGTAAGTGCCAGCCTTAAGTTGACGCATATGCCCCCTTGCCCCCCTCACAAGTGTAGGTTTTTTGACTGGGAAAGCCATCGGGCGGTTGAAACCGCTGCAACAACTATGCAAAGCCGACCTTCGTCGGCTGCGCGAGTCGCCGCAGGGCGACTTAGCGTGCTTGTTGCAGCGACTTGAGTCGCCCGATGCTCCTCTCACTAAAAAACCTACACTTGTGAGCCCTTGCCCCCTCCCCGTTGGGGCGAAAAATCTCTCCCTGTTTGGGCGAAAAATCTTTCGCCCCAACGGGGAGAGGGAACAAAGAGACGGGATAGTGGCGGGTGGCTTTGCCATCCGCCCTCACCCCGCTCCCATTTTCCCCTTCTCTCCCCGCTTTGCGGGGAGAGAAGGGGGCAGGGGGATGAGTGGGGTTGTTCCCGTAGGGGACGAGAGATTTTTTGCCCGTACAACGACGGCGACATTCAGGCACAGCCATCGGTTTGCGTTAGCCGTCGGTTTCTAACCGACACCAGAGTCCGGGACGGAGTAGTTATGCGGTTTTTTGCTGCTCAATGGTGTTGGCGACGGTGCGCAACGCGCTTTCCGCATCCATTTGTTTGCTTGCCGCGTACGCCGCCAGCGCGAACAACACCTCGCCCAGCGCGCGTTCGCGCTGGCGGGCGCGCGCGAGTTTTTCTATCGCCGCGTGAACATCACGCAGGGTCACACGCATCTTGTGCCGTCGCGCGATTTTCTGCGCGCGCGCGAGCGCGGGCAGGGCGCGCGGTAATCTCGCAGGATGCGGCGCATCGTTTTGCTCACTTTGCTTGATGCGTTCCCAGTTGGCGATAATGTCACGCGTGCCGCGCACCTGCACATCGCCAAAGACGTGCGGGTGACGTCGCACGAGTTTCGCCGTAATGTCGGCGATAACGTCGGTGAGCAAAAATTCGCTGGACTCGGCGGCGATTTGCGCTTGCAAGAAAATGTGCAACAACAAATCGCCCAACTCTTCGCGCAGATGCGCGATATCGTTGCGGTCGAGCGTGTCCAGCACCTCGTAACACTCTTCCAGAAAATCCTTGCGCAGCGATTGATGGGTTTGCGCGCGATCCCAGGGGCATCCTTCGGGCGCGCGCAAATGTGCTACCACCTGCCCCAGAGCATTGAATCCGCTGGGGCGTGCGAGCGGCGGCACATACCACGTGGTCAACAAACCCGCGTCATCCGCGTGGTCTATCTCAGCCAGCGGACACGTGACGAGGCGTTGCTCGGGTGTGCCTGCCGCATCCACGCGCGTGATGGTGTGCTCGGGGGGATACAGCACCAGCAGCGTCAACTTGCAAGCACTCGCCACGGCGCGGCTGTACACCTGCGCGATGAGCGCGGGCTGGTCAGGATCGAGACGCGGAAAATACAGGCGCGCCAGGTCGGTGGCATCGGTAATTTGCAACCCGCGCGCGAGCGGATCGAGTTCCAGCGCGCTGCACACCGCCTCGATGAAACTGGTGCCGGCGACCAGACGCGTGGGGATGTTTTGCGCGCGCGCCCGCGCCAGTAGGCGTTGCGTACTCGTCTCCCCAAACAGCGGATGCCCCGGCACAGCGTACAGCACATCGCCGCGCGTGGCGTGCTCCATCAGCGCATCGGCAATCGCCGTGTACACCGCATCCAGACTCTCCAGCGATTCGTAAAGGTAATCGAACGAGTGAACACGCAAGTGGGGAGGCAGCGCGGCAACGGTGGGATGTGCGCGCGTCCGCACAAAAATTTCGCGCGCGCGCTGCAACTCGTCGTGGGCTTGTAACGTCAGCGCGCGCGGATCCCCATAGCCCAGACCCAGAATGGTAATCGTCATTGCGATCCTTCGTTACGTTGCGGGCAACGTCCACAACACCATCACCAGCGTCAACGCGAGGACGGCAATGCCCGCGCCGAACGCTATCGTCGCGACGCGGAGCGCGCTCGATTTGCGCTGGAGGATTTTCTCGAACGTCTCGATTTCACTCGCGGGCTGCGCGGGGTTAAAAATCCAGCGGCGCGGTAACACCACCGCCAGCGCCGCAAGCAGCGCGAACAACAGCAAGACGACATCCACGCTGCCCAGCGTCCGCACGAGCGGGTCGCTCAGATACTTGGGTGGCGGATTGCTTGCGACAGTGAGCACGCCGAAGAGCGCGCCGAGCAAACCCGTGACCAGACCGATGATGAGCCGCGCAGCTTCGTCCAGCGTATCGGGTGAGGCGAGCGATTGTTTTTCAAACCACTCGTGCCGCGCCCGTTCCGCCGGCGTTTCGGCGCGAATCTTTTCAACGACGTACTTGGTCATCGTTCGCCTCCTCGCGCACGGTGACGATGTTGACCGTGCCGCACCTGGGGCAAGGAATGCGAAAATCGCTGGTGGTGCTAACCGCCTTGTAGATGACCGATTGCCGCATCGCTTTTAATTTCTCGACATCCTCTTGCCATTGATGTTGACAGACAACGCACGTGATTGTGATGAGTGAATCGGACATTGTCACCTCATCAAAGTATACCTGGAACGGGCACAAACTTTCATTTTAATTACTCAGCCGTGCTGTCTATGGCGTCAAGCCCTACCCCCTTGCCCCCTCCCCACGCCGCAGAGCGGCGTGGGGAGGGGGAATCAAGGGAGGGTGGAGGTGGCGGGCGAAGCCGCCCGCCACCTCCACCCCCTCACCCCCTTCTCTTCCCGCCACGCGGGGAGAGAAGGGGGCAGGGGGATGAGTGGGG
>DAOTYB010000262.1:0-1526 GCA_034435315.1 Anaerolineae bacterium
GTCTTTGGCTATGCCACCTCCGCGTTCAGCGAGATGGCGTTCGGTGCGTGCTCGATTCTGGCGCTGTGGCTCGTCGAAAAGTACACGCGCGATGCGCCAGCGTGGCGCGCGGCGTTGTTCGCCTCGCTGGCACTTGCGGCGGCGTTTTATCTGCGTACTTTTGGAATGACGCTTGTTGTGGCGGCGATTGTCTATACATTCTTGCGTTCGCGTCGCGCGGGTGCGCGCTTGACGGTACTCGTCGCGGTATGGATTTTGCCCTGGGTGATGCGTGGCGCGTTGTTGTCGAGCGGTTCGCCGTATCTGCAACAATTTTTGCTTAAATCTCAGGAACAACCCGAGTTGGGAACGATAGGCGCGTTCGATTTGATGGTGCGCGTGATTTTGAATGTGCGCGCGTACTTGCTGGCAGGTTTGCCGGGTGTGGTGATGCCAGCGCAAGTGCCGCTGACGTTCGTGAATCTGGCGGAGGGCTTGCGCGTCGGCGCGCCGTTTGTTGCATCGGACATTGTGCTGGCGGTCGTGGTGGGCGGCGCGGTGCTTACCCCCGTCGTTTTGCGGCGCGCGCTCGCGGACTGGTATGTCGCGTTCTATCTCGCGCTGGGTCTGTTGTGGAATTGGGAGCCGATTCGGTTTCTTGTCCCGCTGATTCCACTCTTGTACGTTAACGTTCTGAACGAAATCGCGCTGTTCGGGCAAGTGCTTCAGCCGGCGTGGCGACGTGTAGCACAAATCGTTGGTGTTACACTTGTGGCGCTGTTCATTGTGGCAAACGTTATCGTGCAGGCGCGTTTTGCCTGGACAGTACATCAGACGCACACGCCAACGGCGGAATGGGCGGCGCGGTTCCGTTTATTCGATTGGATTGAGCATAACACTCAACCGAACAGCGTGCTGGCATCGTTGAACGATTATCAACTGTATCTGTACACGCGCCGCTCGGTGATTCGCGCCATCGGTTCGTTCGAGGCGTTGACGCGCGCGGGTGTGGAGTATGTGATACTTGTGCCGTACGGCGGTGTGATGGTGGAAGGGGATTTGAGTCGGATGTACTTTGAGCCTGTGTGGCGCGCGCATCCACAGGCGTTTGCGCGCGTGTACGCGGACGATGCCGCTGGTATCCAAGTTTTCCGTTTGCACCAGACACGTATGCGGGGGGAATAACATGCAATCATTGTGGCGTGCGTTATCGTTTGATACGTGAGTGTTTGCATCGTTGGTCGGCGGATACGCGCTAGCGCTCGCGTGGCGTCTGGGTGATACTGCAGGCGCGATGATAGTGACGACGGCGCTCGGGTGCATCGTATTGTATCTTCTGGCAAATGGGGTGCGGGTACGCTGGATACTGGTCTATGCGGCTGTCGCGGCAATTGCTCTCGCTCCCACTGTAATCGGAATCGTGATGCGGCATACGACCGCGCCGCATCTGTTTGTGCACGATGGAATGCTCCAGACAGAAGAGGCAGCAAAATTTTTCCTCGCCGGTAAAAACCCGTACGTCGAAAACTATTTTGGCACGCCACTAG
>DAOTYB010000263.1:0-7554 GCA_034435315.1 Anaerolineae bacterium
CAGTCTGGTTAACCGTCGTATCCAATTGCACCCCTTGAAGCAGTATAGTCCAGCTTAGGCTTATCACTCTTCGCTTCGGTTGATGCATCTCTGTCATTATTACGCCACAAATCTATTGTAGATTTTAGATGGCAGATTACCCAGGAATCTACAACTGGAAATCTCAAATGCTCTAGAATTCTTCACCCTTGCAAACCAGCGGTAAAATCAAAACGACCACATCGTGCGTTTCACCGTCGGGCATCATAAAATAGTCCGGGTAGAGGGCACGTTGCTCAAAGCCCAGATTCTTAAAGGCGTTAATGACTTTGACCTGATCCGCGACCACTTCGGCGACCAGTTGTTGCAGACCGCATTTGCGCGCGATATCAATCAACGCGCGCAGCATAGCGGTACCCAAGCCTCGCCGCCGAAATTCCTTCGACAAAAAGATGCGCACATCGGCGATGTGCCGTCCCGGTCCCGTGCGAAAGTGCAATGTGGCATCGCCCACAATGCGATTCGAGACGACCGCCACCAGTGGGAGCACACGTTTGTAATCCAGGTTATCTACCCAGGCGCCCACTATTTCCTTGTTGCGCACATCATTACGCATCAACTTGTAATCGTCGGGACCCACCGGCTCGAACAGAGCGATTAACGCTTCACGATCCTCCCGCGTCAGAGGCCGTAACAGCACACGCGTGCCATCGGCAAGTGTCACAATCTGCCGATACTTGACCATCTGGTCCAGCATAAACCGCTCCCTGGATTTCAGATTGCAGATTCTAGATTGTTGCCGGGCAACAATCCGCCATCTGCAATCTGAAATCAGTGCTCACGACTTGCCGACCGAACCCCATTTAGCCTGGAAATCTGCCGCATTGAGCGTGTACCAATCGCGATTCTTTTGCGCGAACGATTTCCATTCTTCCTTCAAATCGGATTCAGGGAAGATCGCGGCGACCGGACATTCGGGCATACACGCGCCACAGTCAATACATTCGTCCGGGTTGATGTAGAGTTGCTGCACCGGTTCGTACAGCGCTTCATCTTTCTTCGGATGAATGCAGTCCACGGGGCAAACGTTCACGCAAGCCGTGTCTTTGGTGCCGATACACGGTTCTGCAATTACGTACGCCATGGAATTCCTCCTTAACCAAAAATTCTGTCACCTTTACTCTGCCGCCACCGGCATTCCATACAACGCTTTGATTCGTTCAGGGAACGGCATCTGGAGCAACTCACGCATGCGCCAATCGCCGGACTTGCCGAACTTGGTGGGATCGTACGCCGGCAGTTTGAGCGCGGCGCGTTTCGCGTCAATGTGCGCGAGCGAACGCCGGACGATCTCTTCGGGGTCGGGGACGAATTCCATCTTGCCACCGACCATTTTTTCCCAGCCCTCGCTCATAATCTTTTCGACTTCCTCACTGTTGGCAATTGGCGAGTTGACACCGAACAACACGTACACACCGGACGCGGCAAAGTACGCGCCAATCGAAAGGGCTTTTTCGCTCATCCATTCAGGCGCGATGCCCACGCCGGGGATGTCACTGATGTCCTCACCCAGTCCACCCTCGGTCGCCATTTGTGCGAGGACAGTGAGGATGCGTGAGTTATCTACACAAGAACCCATATGCAAGACGGGCGGAATGCCAATCGCTTCGCACACCTCGCGCAAGCCGGGACCGGCATACTCCATCGCGGCTTCGCCGAGGAGCAAGCCGTACTTGGCATTCGCCAGCGCGCCACAGCCAGTCTGTACAACCAGGATGTCGTTCTTCAAAAACTCTTTGACGATGTAGTTGTGGGCTTGGTCTTGCGCCACGCGCGGATTGTTGCACCCCACCACACCGGCAACGCCGCGCAACCGTCCCTGCATCACCGCATCGTTCAGCGGACGGAACGAGCCGCGCAGTGTGCCGCCCAGCATATAGCGAATGTACTCGTGCGAAAAACCGGGGACCAGATCGTGATAATGCGAGGGGATTTGCGTTTGCTGACGATTGGCATAGTTGTCAATCGCGACGCGCACGATCTGCCGCGCGATGTCGAGCGCGTGATGCTCGTCAAATTCGATGTGCATTGCCCCGGCGATTTTCACTTTGGGCGAAGTGGTGATGAGTTTCGTGTGGAATCTTTTGGAGAGATCGCCGACCGCCTGCATGATGCACTGCACATCCACCACCATCGCTTCGACGGCGCCGGTGATGATGGCGAGTTCCTGATTCAAGTCGTTCCCCGCGCTGGGAATCCCTTGCCGCATCAACGTTTCGTTGGCGGTGCAGCAAATGCCACACAGGTTAATGCCCTTGGCGCCTTTCGACTTGGCGTACTCGATGAGTTCGGGTTCGTTCACCGCGCGCACAATCATTTCCGAAAGGGTCGGTTCGTGTCCGTGCACGACGATGTTTACTTCGTCGTCTTTCAACACACCGAGATTCACTTTGGTCACGAGCGGCGATGGCGTACCAAACAGGATGTCGGAGATATCGGTCGCCATCATCGAACCGCCCCATCCATCGCCGAGCGCGCAGCGGAGCGAGCCGTGCAGGATGTGTTCGGCATCCTGATCGTCGCCCATATGCGTGCGGTGCAGAATGTCCACCACTTCGCGATCCACGCCACGCGGCGCAATGCCAAGTTGTCGCCAGATTTCTTGACGTTTCTTCGGCGCGCGCTTGAGATAGGTGATTTCACCTTTTTGCCCTGCCATATCAGCGATGGCTTTTTGTGCCACTTCAACTGCGATCTGCTCCGGCTTTTTGCCATCGGTCTTGATGCCAAAGTAGCCGGCGACGGCGTACAGTTTGGGAATATCGCGCAGTTCGTACCCTTGCGCTTCGCCCTTGCCAACGGCTTCGAGCGTAAAGATGAGATCGCGCCCGTGATCGCTGTGCGCTGCGGCGCCTGCGGCGATGTGACGCGCCATATTGCGCGCAGCAACCGTCGCGCGCGTCGCGCCGCACACACCGACCGGATCGGGATTCGCTTTGGTCGGCACGAGGCGGCAGGGTCCCATATCGCAAATCTGGCAGCACGCGCCTTCCGCGCCAATCGGACACGGCGGCATCTTGGAGGCGCGACTGAACGCAGTCGAATAGCCCAACTCCTCTGCGCGTTTGAGGACTTCAATTGCGGCAGGGTCTATCGTTTGCACTTTGGGTGTGGTTTCTTTTGCCATATGTTCCTCCTTATGTCAGTATTCAGTTAGGTAGTATTCAGTATTCAGTATCCAGCAGGCAGTATTCGGCATTCAGAGGGACACTGGATACTGAACACTGACCACTGAGCACTGAACACTGAACACTGAGCACTGAACACTAGTATTTCCTGAACTCTCCAGACATTTGCAAATCCACAGGGTTTGTCATCGTAATTCGCTGTCCCAGTTTATCCCACGCGGGATCAGGTGTCGCATACGGCGATGTTGCCGGCACCTTCTCTTCGCCGGGTGCGTAGCCCGCGTCGCTCAACACCTTGACCAGCGCGTCCTGGGATGTTTTTGCCGGGTCAAATTCAATCAGCACTTGTTTGAACGCGCTGCTGGCATACACATTCTCCACGCCAGAAATCGGCGCGAGCAAACGCTTGACCGCGATAACGTGATGATCTGCCCACAGCGCAGGTATGGTGAGTATGATTTGTTCCATCGCACTATCCTCCCAAATGACGTAAGATTGACAGGTTCTCTGCCATTACCACACGCAGAGAACACGATAACAAATCGCTCAGTACAACATCGAGTACTTTACACTCGCTCCCATCTCCACGACAGCACAGCGTCCTCATGATTCGGCAACAGCATGAACCAGCGAGCCCGTGGTCGAGGCAGTCGCCAGCACAAACCCAAGATACATCAAGCACACACCAATAAACTCGCCGACGTATAGACCGGGTAGCCCAAGGCGACTCAAAGTGCCACCGATCGCGGGCGCCAGTGCTCCTGTCGCAATCAAAAGGTTACCCAGCATCCGATAAGGCCAGACGCGCTTGAGCCAGAACAGCCACGCCGAGTAGAGGGCACCACCGACCAGCGCGACCGTGCCATAGATGTTGAAGAACGGCGTTATCATACGCACCCACGTCGTCGTGAAGGCGCGCCCACTCAATTCCATACTCATCGTATAATAGTAGAGATCTACTTCGGCTACGGCGACTGCCCACGCTGCGAAGAGAGATGCCGCGATCAGCAGCACAGTGGTCAAACGCACCCAGCGGTCAGGCGCAAGTAAAAAGATGGTTCCCTGACCCAACCACGCGGCAACCAGGATCGCGCCGAACAAGTACCACACTTTCAATACCAGCGGATGAAACCCCCATACGCTGGTCACCACTTCGCACGCGGTCCCAATCCCATAGAATACCAGAGCGATACCCCACACCAGCAAGTGCTTGCGCGTGGGGCGTGCCGCATAACGTCTGAACACTGCCGCCGCAAAGACGAAACTCAAAAGGCTTGCGCCCAGCGACAGTAACGTATGAACCACTTCCATCGCTTACACCCCTTCGTCAGAGTGATGGGGCATTCGTCACCCCGTCCTCAGCGTTAATGTATTTGTGTATGGCACTACGCTCTACCCCTCTGGCTCCGCCACTCCGTCCGTTTCGACAAACCCTACAGGTCGGATATAGTGCATCTCGCGATACGGGCGTACCGCATCGGCCAACGCCTCGCGCGCCAGATTGCCGCTCACATGCAACAACGTATCGTGGTAATCGCTATCAATCTGCATCGAAGCAAGGCACGGATAGTGATGATGCAGCATCCCGGCTTCGTACTCTGCGTCGTCCACTTTACGCCCAACGATGTTTTTCGCAATGTAACGCATCACACCGCACGGCGTATCACGTTCGACCGTGACGCTGGCAATCGTTTTTGTGGACGGATGCACTGTAACTGCCACGCGCGGTTTGCCAAAGTGGCGCGCGAATTCGGCAATCACAGGGTCGCTATACACCACGCGTTGTCCCCGCAGACTGTAACTGGTTTCGGTTAAAGAGCAGAGGGGTTTGGGAAAAACTCCGACAACACCAATCTCTTGCAACCAACGGCGCAATTGGTTCATCAACCCCCGGGGCAACCACTCGTTCCGATCCACCGGCGCGATGAGTGACCGCGCGCCGGTCATTCTACAAATATCGGGCAAGAGTTCCGCAATGCCGGGATGCTCACCCAGCGCTAGAATCAAATCCGCCGGCGGCAACTCTTTGGGCAGAAAATCGGCGGGGTCATCAATCACGATGGGAAAAGCCGTCGGCGCAGTCCACTCGTGCACCTCCCAATCGTCGGGACCGTACTCACGGATAAAGCGGGCTTTACGTCGCCCATATTCGCCAGAAACGACAGCGAGTAATTTCATAATGAGCCAATTTTTCAATGAGCCAATGAGCCAAATGCTTTGGTAAATTGGCTCATTGGCTCATTGGTTCATTTCGTTTAGAACAGCCCGACCACCTTGCCGGTCTTCAAATCCAGGTCCACGTCGTAGAACACCGGACGCGTCGGCAAGCCGGGCATTGTGCGCATCGCGCCGCAGAGCGGATAGAGGAACCCTGCACCGACGGAGGCGCGAATATCGCGAATCGGCAGACGCCAACCGGTGGGGCGACCTTTGAGGTTCGGATCGTGCGACAGCGACAGATGCGATTTCGCCATATTGATCGGCAACTTGTCATAGCCCAATCTGGTAAAGAGTTCGATCTTGCGCTCCGCTTCGGGTGCGTAATCCACGCCATCGGCGCCGTACACCTTGGTGGCAATCGCTTCGATCTTTTGCTTGATGGACCACTCGAGAGGATAGAGGAATTCAAAGTGACTGGTTTGTTTGCAGGCGTCCATCACCGCTTCCCCCAGTTCGATCGCGCCCTTACCACCATTCATCCAGTGCGTGCACGGAATCGCCACCGAGCCGGCTTCCTCGACCAGGCGTTTGACGAGCGCCACTTCGGCTTTGGTATCGTACTTGAAGGAGTTGATCGCCACAACCACCGGCACCCCAAACAACTTGGCGTTCTCGATGTGTTTGAGCAAATTGCCCATTCCTTTTTCGAGTAACCCCAAATTCTCTTCGGTGTACGCTTTATCCAGCGGACGTCCCGCCACAACGCGTGGTCCACCGCCGTGCATCTTGAGCGCGCGGATGGTCGCCACAATGACGACACAGTTGGGAATCAAGCCCGAATAACGGCACTTGATGTTCATAAATTTTTCCATACCAATATCCGCGCCAAAGCCCGATTCGGTCACGGTGTAATCCGCCAGTTTGACCGCGATCTGATCTGCCACAATCGAGTTGTTGCCGTGGGCGATGTTGGCAAACGGTCCGGCGTGCACAAATGCCGGTGTCCCTTCGAGGGTCTGCATCAAGGTCGGCATAATCGCATCTTTGAGCAAGACGGTCATTGCACCAGCCACACCTAGGTCTTCAGCCGTGATCGGGTCGCCCTGTTTGTTCGTACCAATGACTATACGCCCCAGGCGCTCGCGCAGGTCTTCGATGCCGGTGGTCAGTGCCAGCACAGCCATCACTTCAGAGGCAACGGAAATATCAAAGCCGGTAAAGCGTTCCAGACCCTTGCCGCGTTCCTCATCCCCCAGATTGATCTGGATGCGGCGCAGGTGACGATCATTGATGTCCACCACGCGCTGCCATTGAATCGAGTCGGGGTCAATATCTAGGCGGAAAATGCGACGTTTTTCGTCAGGGGTCAGTTCTTCGAACTTTTTCTTGGGGTTGATGCCGAGTTTCGCCATCCGCTTGCGAATTGTGGGAGCAATGTAACCATCGGGGCACAGGGCGAGCGCGAGTTTTTCGTCATCCGGCTGTTCGTGCTCATGCAGAATGCGCGAATCAATCGCTGCGGCGAGGAGATTGTTGGCAGCGGTAACCGCGTGAATGTCGCCGGTAAGGTGAAGGTTGAAATCTTCCATCGGGACGACCTGCGAATAGCCACCACCCGCTGCCCCACCTTTGATACCAAACGTGGGACCCATCGAGGGTTGACGGATGCAGGTCATTACGCGCTGCTTGAGATGCGCGCCGAGCGCTTGTGACAAACCGATGGTTGTTGTGGTCTTGCCTTCACCCAGGGGGGTCGGGGTAATCGCGGTGACATCCACGTACTTGCCATTCTTGCGGCGTTTGAGGCGGTCGCGCACTTCGAGGTGAACTTTTGCTTTGTAGCGTCCATACAGTTCGAGTTCTTTCTCTTTGAGACCGATCTCTTCTGCGACCTGGAGGATCGGTTTCATCTTGCAGGCTTGAGCGATCTCAATGTCGCTGGGTACGGGGTGTTTGATTTTAATCGGCATCGTTGGCTCCTCCTTAAATTTTGATGCGTCAGTGCATTTGAGAAAGTAACTTCTCTGTTACCACTTTAGCAAGGCGTGGTCAAAATCCAGTCAAAACACAGTTTAACCTGAGTACAATTCCTTGTCAAGATGCCCTAAAAAGCGGGTGTATTTCAGTTTGGGGGCAAATTGCAAACCGCATGCCACATTTCATCAAACCGACCGCTGAGCAGTGCCGTGCGGATCGGCAGGAGGTTCTCAGCACCTGAACGACTCCA
>DAOTYB010000264.1:0-9877 GCA_034435315.1 Anaerolineae bacterium
GGTCGATCGCCAGACCACGTGGCACATCACCGCGCTGTCAGAACTGCACAAGCAAGTCTTGCACTATTTGCGCTTGCCTGAGACGCTATATGCCGGATTGATCAATAATTCCTCACAGTCCTTTTGATTTTGTGCGAAACTTGAGTTTAGAGTATAAGTAAGCATGGCCCCCTCCGTAGGAATGATATTTCGCCCTTCCCACTATAGCAGAAATTCCGTGCAGGTTCAAATTACGTTAGCACTTGCCAAAGTCCAGTTATTTACCGTTGTTCAAGAAATAGTCGAGCCAGTAGGCAAAATCGGCAACCGCAAAACTGCCACGCACGCGAATGCGTTGCAACTCGTACGGTTTATCCACCGTTTGTTTCGCGCCCTGTGGTTCGGTCGTCACAGCCGCCAGATACCCCGCCGAACGTAGCACCTCGAGCGTGGTCGAGTCGTATTTGCCCGCTGGATAGGAAAATGTTTTGACCGGCGTCCCCAGGCGCGACTCGATGAGCAGTTTCGAGCCTACAATCTCACCTATCTGAAACGCGCGCGGTTTGCCTTTGAGTTCAGGATGGGTCATACTGTGTGAGCCAATCTCCATCCGCTCGATTGCCATCTCTTCCAATTGGTCCCACGTCATATACCCCGTTTTGCCATCATCAATCGCCTGCGTGATGACAAAAAAGGTCGCGGTGAATTTATACTTTTTGAGAATCGGAAACGCGTACTGGTAATTGTCCGCGTATCCATCATCGAACGTGATGACAATCGGGTTGACTGGCAATGGTTGACCATTCGTGAGGAATTCTGCCAGATCAACAAGACGAATGGGGCTATAACCCTTTCTGGCAAGATAGTCCATCTGCGCCTCGAAATTCGTCGGTGTAACAGAGAGATCGAGGCGATACTTGTCCGCATCGGGGGGCGGAACGCTGACATAGTGGTACATCAAAATCGGAATGCGCACAACGCGCTGCGAGGGGACGCGCGTAAACAACGGTGTAAGGAGAGGGGTCGGAGTAAAGGTGGGCGCACTGGTGAACGTAGCGGTAGGGGTGGGTGTATCGGTTGGTGTCGGCGTCAGAGTGGGCGTGGCGGTTTGAGTCACCGTTGCCGTAGGCGAGGATAAAAATGCGCCTGCCACGTTGACAACAACAGTGGGTTGACCGGGCGGCACCGTCACAACGCCCAAGCCCAAAATCGTCACACCCATCAAAAATGGCAACAAGATACCCCAGTGCTTGGAGTTCATGGCACTAACAGTATAACACAACCTTGACAATTTGGCAAAGGCAATTCTTCCTTCTTCCACGCAAATAAATTTGTCGCTACGCAGAGCAATGTCCGCCTGCGCGAACAAGATCTGTTGCCGACGCAGGTCGGCAGGGCTTGTTGCAACTTGCAGTCGCCCAACTTGCAAATCCCCGCCTCCCGCCTCCTGCCTTCTGCCACCCGCCTCCCGCTACCCGCGCACCGCCGACGTTGCCGCGCCGAGCAGCGCGACCACCGCCGCCGCGAGCAACCCCGCGCTGATCGCGTCAAAGATCGTACCGCCCAGTTGCGTTTGCACCGTTCCGAAAATCGCGCCCGCCAGTCCCACGCCCAAAACCATTCCGCCGTTGCGCGCGGTCGCCAACACACTCGCCGCGACACCTTGCCGATGTCGCGGCGCCGCGCCCATCAACGCGCTGTTGTTCGGCGATGTGAACAAGCCGGTGCCCAACCCTGCAAGCGCGAGCGCGATCGCCACATCGTTTGGTGACGCGCTTGTGCCCAAACGCGACAATCCCAGCGCACCGAGCGCAAGCAGCAGCATCCCAATTGTCGCCAACAAACGCGAGCCGATCTTGTCGGAGAGCGCGCCAGAAATGGGCGCGCTGATTGCCATCACGAACGGCTGCGCGGTGAGCAGCAAGCCCGCTTGCGCCGCCGTGAATCCGCGCGCTTGAATCAAATAGAACGGCATCAAGAACATGACACTGTAGATGCAAATATAATTCGCCACCGCGCTGAGCGTCGCCGCCGAAAACAGCCGCCGCTGAAACAGGGTGAGGTCGAGCATCGGACTGGGCACGCGTTGTTCGATACGGAGAAACAGCGCGCCGAGGAGACACGCGGCCAATAGCATCGCGAGAATCGTCGGCGAAGTCCAGCCCCATGCGTGTCCCTGATTCAATGCCAGCAACAAGAGCACCAGCGCGACCATGAACGTCGCCGCGCCCACCACATCGAACGATTCGCGCGTTTCGGCGGGAGCATCGCGCGGAATGAATCGCGCCCCCAACCACAACGCTATCAAACCCAGCGGCAAGTTGATGAAAAAGACCGCGCGCCAACTGAACTGCGTCGTCAGCCAACCACCCAGCGAAGGACCGATGGTGAGTCCCACATAAGTCATCATAGATTGCAAGCCCAGCACCTGACCGCGTTGCGTCGCTGGAAAATTTCTGGTGAGAATCGCGGGCGAATTGGAAAAGACCATCGCCGCGCCAAGCGCCTGCAGCGCGCGCGTCGCAATCAACATCGGCGCGTTTTGCGCCAGCCCGCACAATGGCGAGGCAAAGACGAGAATCGTCAAGCCCGTCAGATAGACGACCTTGTGCCCGCGCAAATCGCCCAGGCGACCGAAACTCAACAGCAATCCACTGACGATGAGCAGGTACACAGTGATGACCCACTCGATTGTCGAAACACTCACGCCAAACTCGCGACTGACGATGGGCAACACGATGTTGACGACGCTGACACCAATCGCCGACATCAGCGCGCCCACGCCGACCGAAAGAAAAATCCATTTGCGTTCCACAATGGCTCCTGCAAAAAAATGACCGCTGACGGACGACCGCCGACCGCCGATTGGAGATTGCCAATTTTCGATTGCCGAATGCCGATTTTGCATATCGCAAATCGCAAATCGAAAATCCTTCGTCGTTCGTCCTTCGTCATCCGTCCACTTTGACACGCAACCCTAGCGGCGTATAATCAAACCCGATGCAAACACTCGCTCGTACTCCCCACAGGCGCGACGCGCGCGTCAGCAACGCGGGCTTGTCCCGCGCGATGCGCTACCTAGCGCGCTATCGCCGCGTCGCCGTGATTGCTTACACCAGTTTATTCCTTTCGATTCTCGCGCAACTCACCGTGCCGCAACTTGTTCAGGCGACGATTGACACACTGGCGCACGAGACTCTCCTTGCCGACGCGCCGATGTGGCTTGTTGCGTCTGCGCTAGGCATCGTGGGCTTTGCCGTAATGCGCGGTGTGTTCGCGTTCTCGCAAGCGTACAACGCCGAGCGCGTCTCGCAAGGCGTCGCGTTCGATTTGCGGAACGAACTCTTTGCCAAGATTCAGCGGCTCTCGTTCTCGTATCACGATCAAGCCCAAACGGGACAATTGATGATTCGAGCGACCGATGATGTGGAAAAAGTGCGGATCTTTATCGGGCAGGGCTTGATGCTGGCGTTGCAAGCGTTCATCTTTTTGTTCGGTACGCTCATCGTTCTGGGCTTGACGAACCTCGCGCTCACGCTAATCGTTTTACCCACGCTGCCGATCGCGGTCATTTTGTTCTTTGTGTTTGGCAGAGTGAGCCAGCCGCTCTTTACGCGGGTGCAACAAAAACTCTCCACGCTCAACACGATTCTACAAGAAAATCTCGCTGGTATCAAGGTCGTCAAAGCGTTTGTGCGCGAGATGGACGAACAAGCGCGGTTTGCGCGCGCGGCGGACGATTTGATGCGCCAGCAACTCGTCATCAGCCGCATCTTTTCGTTTCTGTTTCCGTTCATCTTTCTGGTGGCGAATCTGGCGCAAGCCGCGGTGCTGTACTTTGGCGGTCAGCAAATCCTCGCAGGCACGCTCACGCTGGGCGAGTGGCAAAAATTTTCGCTGTATCTGGTGTTCGTTTTCTTCCCGCTGGGACAACTCGGCTTTATCGTCGCACAAATGTCGCAGGCGTCAGCATCTGCCGCGCGCATCTTTGAAATTCTGGATGCGCGCAGCGAGGTGAGCGACAAACCCAACGCCATCACTCTGCCACCGATTCGTGGACACGTCAAGTTTGAAAACGTCACGTTTCGCTACTGGAGCAGCGAGCGCCCCGTTCTTTCGCGCGTCAGTTTCGAAGCGTTGCCCGGACAAACGATCGCGCTGCTCGGCGCGACCGGCAGCGGCAAGACGACGATCATCAACCTCATCCCGCGCTTTTACGATGTGACCGAAGGGCGCGTGCTGATTGATGGCTATGACGTGCGCGATGTGACGCTCGCCTCATTGCGTTCGCAAATCGGCATCGTGTTGCAAGATGCCACGCTCTTCAGTGGTACGATTCGCGACAACATCGCCTTTGGGCGTCCCGACGCGACGATGGAGCAGGTGATCGCGGCAGCGCGCGCAGCACAAGCGCACGAGTTCATTATGAGTTTTCCGAACGGATACGATACACTGGTCGGCGAGCGCGGGCAAACGTTGAGCGGCGGACAGCGGCAACGCATCGCGATTGCGCGCGCCTTGCTGCTGGACCCGCGCATCCTCATTCTCGACGATTCGACGAGTAGCGTGGACTATGCCACCGAGTATCGCATCCAGCAAGCGCTCGATCAACTGATGAAGGGGCGCACCAGTTTCGTCATCGCGCAACGCATCAGCACCGTGTTGAACGCGGATCAAATTCTGGTGCTGGACAAGGGCGAAATTGTGGCGCGCGGCACGCACGCCGAGTTGCTGGAGGAAAGCGAACTCTACGCAGAAATCTATCACTCGCAGTTGATTGGCGATGAGCCAGACGAACGACCTTCGTCATTGGTCTTTCGTCCTTCGTCCACGCAGGAGGTGCGCTAATGTTCGGTGGTCCGCGTTATCTCCTGGCGCAAGAAGCGCGCAAGCCGCGCCGTGTGAGCGCGACACTCGCGCGTCTGGTCACGTACTTCAAGCCGTATTGGTTCGCGCTGCTCCTCGTCGCGTTGTTGCTCGTCTTCCAGACGTGGACTCAGGTCATCACGCCCGACCTGACGGGGCAAGTGGTGGATTGCTTTCTGGTGCCGCGCGCGGACAGTTGCTGGTACACCACGCCCAGCCCGACGTGGACACTCGACGAGCGACTGGCGGGGTTGGGTGGCTTGGTTGCGCTGTTGGTGGGCATTTACATTCTCGGCGCGGTGGTGAGCGGCGCAATGTTCTTTGCGATGACGTGGGCAGGTCAGCGCGTTCTCAAAACGTTGCGCGTCCAGATCTTTGAACATCTGCACCGCTTGTCGCTTGGCTTTTACGCGGAGAACGAAGCGGGCAATCTGATGAGTCGTCTTACCAGCGACACGGACACACTGCAACAGGTCATCAACTTTGCGTTGATTCAAGTGCTGAGCGGCGTGCTGTTGCTCGTCTGGATCGCGTGGAATATGCTGACCAAAAGTTGGGCGTACGCGCTGATCAGTATGTCCGTCATTCCGCTGATGGTTCTCGCGACGACGTTCTTTTCCACGCAAGCGCGGCGCGCGTTTCGCCGCACGCGGCAGGAAATCGGCAACGTGAACGCCAACCTGCAAGAAAGCATCGCGGGTGTACGCGAGGTACAAGCCTTTCATCGCGAAGAAGCCAACATCGCCGAATTCGAACGCTCGAGCGCGGCGTATCGCGATGCGAACATTCGCGCGGTCGCGTTCACCGCCGCGCTCGCGCCGACGCTTGAAGCACTGGGCTATCTCGCCATCGCGATTGTCGTCGTCGTGGGTGGCATCGCGTTCTTGCGCGGACAGGATTTGTTCGGCACGACGGTCTCGCTGGGACTCATCGTCACGTTCATCGGTTATGTGCAACGCTTTAACCAGCCGATTCAACAAATCTCGGTGCTGTGGACAAACATCCAGAGCGCGATTGCCGGCGCGGAACGCATTTTCGATTTACTCGATACGCAACCCGATGTGACGGACCGAGAGGACGCGCGCGAAATGCCGCCGATTCGCGGCGTGGTGGAATTTGTGAACGTCGAAGCAGAGTACAAAAAAGGCGAGCGCGTCTTGTGCGGCGTCTCGCTGCGCGCCGAACCCGGTCAAACCATCGCGATTGTGGGACCCACCGGCGCGGGCAAGACGACCATCATCAATCTGATTCCACGTTTTTACGATGTGGTGGGCGGCGCGGTGAAAATTGATGGCATTGACGTACGCGATGTGACGCGCGCGTCATTGCGTCGCCAGATCGGTATCGTCTTGCAGGACACATTCCTCTTTAGCGATACCGTGATGAACAACATTCGCTACAGTCGTCCCGACGCGACCGACGATGAAGTAATCGCGGCGGCAAAATTAGTGCACGCCGATTCGTTCATCGAACGCTTGCCGAACAAGTACGACACGGTGCTGGGGGAACGCGGCACGGGGTTGAGTCAGGGGCAGCGCCAACTCATCGCGATTGCGCGCGCCGCGCTCGCGAATCCGCGCATTTTGATTCTCGACGAAGCCACCTCAGCAGTGGACACGCGCACCGAGCGGTTGATTCAACAGGCGCTGGAAAAACTATTGCGTGGGCGCACCAGTTTCGTCGTCGCGCATCGCCTGTCCACGATTCGGCACGCCGACCAGGTGCTGGTGGTGCAAGATGGCGAAATCGTCGAACGTGGCACGCACGATGAACTGATCGCGCGCGGCGGCGTGTACTATCAGTTGTATGCCAGTCAGTTTCGACCTGAAGCCACCATTGCACACAAACCCCTTGCATTTGAACGTCACCCCAACGCGTAAAGAAAAAGCGGGTTGGTAGCAGGCAAAGTAACTGCCCGGCACCAACCCGTCTCTTTTTACGAGTGTATTTCAGTTTGGGGGCAAGTTTCTCAGCCCACCTTTTGCAAAAGCATACTTTTTTACTCTCCCTCTCGCGTCGAGTTCTTTCAGCGCGTCCTGCCGATACGGAACGCCTGTAGTTCTTGCCCGTTCGGATCACGAAACACCACTTGGAGCGCTTCGGCGCGCGCGGTCACATCCAGAAAACCGTACTGTTTGGGCAAATACCAAACCGAGGCTGGCGAACGGTACGTGGCTTCGGGGTCCAGTTTACCCCCCAGCCCCCCCACGATCGCATAACTGACACCATTCCTTTGCAAGAACTCGAGATGGTGATTATGCCCACTGATGACAAGGTCCACCCTGTACTTTTCCAGCAGAGGCGCGATTTGCTGTAGCATCTCTGGTGGATCGTACCAGGCGTGTCCATGAAACACACTCCCCGAAGCATACACCATCGGGTGCATCATCACAATCGTCCAGTCCTCCGGCGGAATGGATTCCAACTGCTTGACGAACCACGCGCGCTGTTCCGCCGAGAATGTCTCGGCGCCCCACAGAAGATAGAGCAGCAAAAGATGGACCCGCCCGGCATCAATGCGATAGTACAGACGTGTACCGTAACGCGTTTCCATTCCCTCGGGATAAAAGTACGCGAGGTAATGTGGTACACCGTTGATGAGGGCATCGTGATTCCCCATCAACGGACGAAACGGCACCTGACAGGTAAACGGCGCGAGCGTCTCCAGCGCACTTTGCCAATCGCCGTTCGTGGACCCCATATTCACCAGATCACCGACAACGAAAAAGGCGTGGAATTGCTGGGGGGGGAGCCGTGACATAGTTGAGCACACGACGTATAACATTCACATCGCCACTCGCGCTGCTGGCGAGTGCGGCACCAAAATGCGCATCGCCGCCCACGCCAAAACGATACACCGCCTCACTGCTCGCCGGCGCCGGAGTCACAAAGGAACACGCTGCACCATCGTTGAGACGCCAGAGATAGCGCGCGTTGGGCTGGAGGTCCTTGAGCATAAACACGTGTTCGCGCGCTGCGCGCGGTTGAACGATCGTCTCGCTCAACGACTCGATGCCATAGTACAACGTGTTGCGTGTCTCTTGCGCTGTGCGAAAGACGAGCGCGAGATTGGGAACACCGTGCGCTCCAACACCATCGGTAATCAAAAGTATCGGTGGTGTCGTCGCTGAGAATTCCTGCGAGTCGCGCCAGTACGGCGCACTCGCCGCCACAGGCACGATGATGCCGAACAGCGCAAAGACAAGGGCAAGCAAGCGCAGCACGCCACGCGCGCGCGGCAGCCACCGTGCCGCAAGCGCAAGAAGCGGTGCCATTACCCCCAACACGCCTACCGCAATGAAAATCAGACGATAGTCGGGCTCCCACAGGAATAATCCCAGGGTGCCATCGCAACTAAACAGCCACGCCAACACCATGCCCGTTACCACCGGCGCAGCAAGTACCCCGGCAATAAACCAGAACGGCCTGATCTTTGATAACATAACCCACCCCTTTCTATAGTTTTTCGCAACTTTGCGGATAGTGCAAAGGTCAAGCGTGCGTCAGTGGCGCGCGCGGGATGTACTTGCCTTCTCCCGCTTTGCCCTTGAATTCACCCTCTTCCACGATCACTTTGCCGCGCACGAGCACGGTACGGGGCCAACCCTGCACACGCATTCCTTCGTACGGCGTGTAATCGCAATTTTGATGTAACGCCTGCGCCGTAATCGTGACCGCGCGCGTCGGATCGAACAGAACAATGTCCGCATCGGCACCGGGCGCAAGCGTCCCTTTGCGCGGATACAAGCCATACAATTTCGCAGCGGCAGTACTCGTCACGTTCACGAATTGGTGCAACGACAGTTTACCAGCGTTCACGCCAAAGTGAAACACCAGCGGCACACGCGTTTCGATACCGGGCGCGCCGCCGGGCATTTGATTGAACGGGGGTATTTCGTTCGACCACGCCGGTTCATCGGGATTGGCGATGACGCCGTCGGGCAGTTTGCGAAACTCGGGCGTGCGGCGCTTGCCGAGGCGTTGTGCCATCGTGAACGGACAATGATCGGTGACGACAAAATCGAGCATGCCGGCGCACAAGCCCTCCCACATTGCCCGCGTGTCGGCTTCGGTGCGCAGGGGAGGTGCCATCACGTATCTGGCAGCCTCGACGACGGGTTGATCGTATTGCGCCTCGGTGAGCAACAAGTGTTGCGTGCACACCTCACCGGTCGCGCGCACGCCGCGCGCGCGCGCGGCGTGCAGCGCGTCGAGCCCGCGCGCCGCGCTCACGTGAACAATGTGCATCGGCACACCCACCACTTCGGCATAGGCAAGCGCGCGCGCGGTCGCGGCGGCTTCACCAGCCACAGGGCGCGTGAACGGATGCCAGCGTGGTGCCGTGTGTCCCTGCGCCAGATGTTGTGCCACCAGCATCATAATCATATCGTGATCTTCGGCGTGAATAATCGGCAAGCCGCCGTGCGTTTTCAACGTGCGCAACGCGGTGAGCATCTCGCGATCCGTCAAGCGGATATTGTCGTACGCCATATAGATTTTGAAACTCGTTACGCCCGAGGCGATCAGCGCAGGAATTTCCGCAAGATCGGCGTGCGCGACGCGATGGAATGCCAGATGAAAACCATAGTCAATCACCGCGTCCTGAGCATCGGCAAGGCGCGCCTCGAACGCGCGCGTAAACGCTTCGTTGGGTTTCGCTTCGATGAAATCAATCACCGTCGTTGTGCCACCGCACGCTGCCGCGATGGTGCCAGTCAACCAATCGTCACTCGAAACGATTTGGTTTGGTCCCTGCGGATAGTGCAAATGCACATGGGGGTCCACTCCGCCGGGCAGCACCAGCAAGCCCGTCGCATCCAACACCCGTTCGGCGGACCGGGGAAAATCCGTGCCAATCCATTTTATCTTTTCACCTTCGATGAAAATATCCGCAACGAAATCATTACTCGCGGTGACCAGACGACCATTACGAATAAGCAGCGTGGACATTGCGCCTCCTTTCATCTTCACTCTACGTTCGGACAACCTTCATTTCCCGATAAAGTTGCCGTTGCGTAACTATACCTTCAAC
>DAOTYB010000265.1:0-9003 GCA_034435315.1 Anaerolineae bacterium
GGGGAGGGGGCATCAGTTAAGGGAAGGTGGTGATGGCGGGCGGCTTCGCCGCACGCCCTCACCACCACCCCATTTCCCCCTTCTCTCCCCGCTTTGCGGGGAGAGGGGGCAGGGGGATGAGTGGGGTTGTTCCCGTAGGGACGAAAGATTTTTCACCCCTACAACGACGCGAAATTCAGGGTCAGCCATGGGCTTGCGCTAGCCGTCGGTTTCTAACCGACAGCGAACGATGTCCGGGACTGAGTAGTTACAACCTTCGTGAATCTTCGTGTGGATCTTCGTGGATCTTTTCATCCGTCGTGGCGGGCGCATGCGCCCATGCACACTCTACAAACTGTTAGAGTTTGTAACGATCGTAAAAGAACGTGTCCATCAGTAATTTACCGATGTAACAGATAAAGACAAACACAACGACAGGCACCTGGACGTACGCAAACCACGTGTGCGCGGGGATAAACGGCAGCGAAGCGATCGAGAAAATCCACGCGAACAGCGCGGCAATTCCTATGCGCACCAGTACACCGCGCCAGCGTTTATACATACCGTTGCGTCAGACGTCCTTGGTGCTTGACCAATGACGAAATGGTCGCGCGGGGTTACGACCCGTCAGGTGTTTGACCGGACGGGTCTGGCCGACGCGACTAGCGCCTGGGCTTAAAGTGCCCCCAACCGAATCCGCCTTTCCAGAATCCCCAACCAGCGGATTGGCCGATGCCATGCCAACCGCGCACCAGGTCAATGTTTTCCGGTTTGAGGTTGGCTTTGAGTTTGTCGGCTTGCGCTTGCGTCAGTTTGCCCTCTTTGACCGCCTGATCAATCGCGGCTTTTTGAGCATCGGCGATGGCCGTGCGTAGTTTCAGCACGTCCACATTCTTCTCGCGCGCGAGATCAAGCAGGGTCTTGCCGCTCCGCAGCGCGCTAGTCAGCGCGTCGGTGGTCATTCCGAGGGTTTTGGCGGCGGCTTCCAAGCCCGCGTTAGCGATGCTAGCGGAAACGGTTGCCCCGGTGATGCGATCCGCTTGCTTTTGCGTCAAGAGACCTTGCTTGACGCCTTCGGTCGCGGCTTCTTTGCGCGCGTCTTTCATCGCCTGTTGCAATTTTTCCACTGTGGTGCCTAGTTTTTGCGCGAGGGTTTGCCAGTACAACTCCATCCACGTTTTGGGTGGGGTAGGCGTTGGACCTTGCGCCAGAGCAACCCCGCTAGCGATGCCTGTGCTTAACAGGGTAATCACAAGCACTCCAACCACAAGCCACTTCATTCTGCACCTCCTAAACTGAATACTGAACACTGAATACCGAACACTGAACACTGTTACATCGCTATTCGTACCGCAACGCCTCAATCGGGTGAAGGCCAGCGGCACGATTCGCGGGATAAATTCCAAAGAACAATCCAACCGCAGCAGAGAACAGCACAGCCAGCAGGATGGTATCGAGTTCGATGGCAGTGTACAGACGCGTGTTACCCACATTGATTCCCGAGATGACCTGAGACACCGCCGCGCCGAAAAAGATGCCGATGATGCCACCGACGAGACTCAGCACGATGGCTTCGGTCAAGAACTGGATCAGGATGTCGCGCTTGCGCGCACCGACGGCTTTGCGCAAGCCGATTTCGCGCGTCCGTTCCGTCACCGAGACCAGCATAATGTTCATAATCCCGATGCCACCAACGATGAGCGAAATGGCGGCAATGCCACCCAGAAAGATCGTGAACGCATCGGTAATCTGGTTCAGTGTGTTCAAAATATCTTGCTGACTGGTAATCGTAAAGTCATCCTGAAAGATGATGCGATGGCGTTCGCGCAAGACCGCGCTAATGTCCTGCACCACGAGATCCTGCACACTCGTATCCGTAATCTTGACATTGATAGTCGAGACGACATTGCCACCGCGAAAGCGTTGCCCTCCAATCAACCGAGTGCCAGCCGTCGTGATGGGTACGAACGCTTGCATATCCTGATTGAGGAAACCAGTGCCGCCTCGCGGTTCCAGCACACCAATGACGCGAAAATTCTGCGCGTTGACGCGAATGGTTTGCCCAATCGGGTCAGACGTATCGAAAAGTGCCGTAGCGATGCCCGCGCCGAGCACAATCACCGACGAACGCGCGGTCACATGGGAGGGCGCGATGAATTCGCCCCCGGCGAGGGTAATGTTCATCGCATCAATATACTCGGGGGTGACACCGATGATGCGTCCCACGGTATTGTTCCCCAGATAAGCAAATTGTCCCATTCCTTCGATCGTCGGTGCAACCGCTACGACGTTAGGGAGCGTGCTGAGTGCTTCGGCATCATCCAGTGTCAGCGTTGCAGCAGTTTCGCTTTGTCGCACGCCGCCTTGCTGGATGTTTGCCGGACGAATGAACAACAAATTAGTACCGATGCTATTGATCTGCTCGGTGACCGTGTTTTGCATGCCACGCCCGATCGAAAGCATAGTGATGACAGCCATCACGCCGATAATGATACCCAGCATCGTCAAACCGGAGCGGAGTTTGTTCGCGCCGAGACTACGGAGCGCGATGCGTACACTTTGTTCAATCATAGCACTCTCCTTGCTCTGCGGTCAATCAGTCATTCACTATCAGACCATCGCGAAGACGGATGATACGTTGCGCCTGTGCCGCAACCGTCGGATCGTGAGTGACGATGATGATGGTCATTCCTTCGCGATGGAGACGTTTAAAGATGTTCAAAATCTCCGCGCCCGATTTGGTATCGAGGTTACCGGTCGGTTCATCGGCGAGAATGATGCTCGGATTGTTGACGAGCGCGCGCGCGATCGCCACGCGTTGTTGTTGCCCGCCCGAAAGTTCACTGGGGCGGTGGTTCACGCGATCTGCCAGGCCGACCGCCTCCAGTGCCGCGAGCGCTCTGGCGCGACGGTTCTTCTCACCCGCGTAAATCAATGGCAACTCGACATTATCGAGCGCGGTCGTGCGCGGTAACAGATTGAACGTCTGGAACACAAACCCAACTTTTTTGTTGCGAATCAAGGCTTGTTCATCATCGCTCAGCGTGGAAACATCTACTCCATCCAAAAAGTATTTGCCACTCGTCGGTATATCGAGGCAGCCGATGATGTTCATCAGGGTAGATTTACCTGAACCCGATGGTCCGGTAATCGCCACCATTTCGCCACGCTCCACCTGAAGCGTGACGCCGTTCAGCGCGGGTACTTGGACCACGCCCATCGTGTAGATTTTGGTGATATTTTCTAGTTGAATGACAGCCATAGTTAACGTCCTATAGTAAATCCCGTTGGTGATAGCGGAGAGAAACCGGTCGTTCCTGAGCGTGCTTGCGTGGTCTGGACAATGACCACATCGCCTTCTAACAAACCACTCAGGACTTCGGCGAATTGATCATTCGTCAAGCCAATCGTCACAGGGGTTGTGATGGTTTGTTCTTTGTACAGCACGTTAACAATTCTCTGATTGCCTTGCGTGCGTACTGCGCGCGTGGGCACCAACAGAACATTGTCGCGCCGATCCACCACAATCGAGAGATTAGCGGTCATTCCCGGTTTGATCGCGCCGTCGGTATTGTCCACGACTGCAATCACCATATAATTCACTACACCCTGGGTAATCGTCGCGACAGGACTGATGGCGGTGATGGTCGCATTGTACGTTCTGCCTTGCAACGCATCGAGCACTACCTGGGCTGTCTGCCCCACTTTGATCTTGGCAATATCTATTTCCGCGATATTCACGCGCACTTGCAATGTAGACAGGTCCACCACCACGACCGCTGTGGTGGTGCCGGCGGAATCACCCACACTAAAGTTGATGGCGGAGACCACGCCATCGAACGGTGCAACGATACGCGCGCGTTCAAGATTGCGCTGGGCTTGTTCCAGCGCGACCTGATCCCGCTCGACGTTTGCCTGCGCGATGCGCAGTTGGGTGTCTAGATTACGCTGGGCTTGTTCCAGCGCGACCACGTCGCGCTCGTACTGGGCTTGCGCGGCTTTGAGCGCGCTGTCGTTAATTGTCGCCACGGTCATATTGTAGTTGGCGAGCGCCGACTGGTAGTCAATCGTCGCGCGTTGCAACTCGGCTGCCTGCGAGGTCATTCCCACGTCGCCGCGCCATGCCACTTGATTGTAAGCATTCTGGGCTTGTTGCAAAGCGATTGTCGCTTTATCCAACTGGGCTTTGGCAATGATGATTTGATTCGCGTTCTGCTCGTTCTTGTTCCGCGCGGCTTCGAGCGCGGCTCTGGAACTTTCGAGGTTCGATTGCGCGTTGCGCAGCGCAAACTGCAAGTTGGCTTTGACCTGTTCAAAATTGGCTTGAGAACTGGCGAGATTCGTTCGCGCTGTTTTGAGCGACAGTTCCAGGTCGGTGGTATCCAACTCCATCAAGACCTGGCCCTTTTTGACGACATCGCCCACCTGGACGTGCACGCGGGCAACGCGTCCTGAAGTCTGGAAACTCAGCGCGGCTTCCTCTGGTGAGAGGACGTTACCGGCGGCACTCACCGTAGCCACCAACGAGCCGCGTTGAACCGTAGCCGTCTGAACGCGCGCGGCTGCCGTTGCCGTTGCGGTGTTTTGTTGATACAGCCACCATCCTCCTCCAGCAAGCACCAGCACTAGAAAAATGCCGAGAAGAATCCACTTGTTTTTCACGACATCACTCTCCGCAGGTTAGATTTTGACATCACAGCCCACGCGGGGTTGGAGTTGGCAAAGGTAGCGCAGGCAAAACACGAATGACGATAGCACGAATCTGTCCCCTGTCATCAGGCGTACCGACAACGATGACGCGGTCGCCGATCTTGAGATCGCGCGCGGTGATTTTGACTTTTTGGGCAGATGTATCAGACTCGACCCGCGTGCGATTGTCAATCATAATGGTTTTGATGGTGCCATCGTGTTTTTGGAGGGAGAAAAGATTCCCTTCAATCTCAGTGATCTTTCCGATCGCTCCATGGCCTTGACGGGTTGGGAAGGCGGGTAACGGTGATACGATCATTACACTGCTGCGCGCCTGCGAGCGTCCGATGAAAAACCCCGCCCCGAATACTGTCCCAAGGATACTCAACCCGGCAATCGCCAGCAGGACATAGTGCCACGCTGGGCGCGGTGTAGAGTTTACCATCACATCATCTCACAGTTGGATTAAAATGAGTTAAGAATTTGATGAATGTTTGTGACAACATTGTCCAATCTAACGGATAGGGCGCGGGCGCAACGTCTCGACCAGTTGCTGGGTAAATACCCCTACCGTCAGCAACGCACAGACGGTCAGCAACGTTTCGGTCAACGGTACGGCTTCCAGTAAGGCAAACAACAGTTCCATCGAGAACTGCTCCGAGTACGAGGTCAGGAGAGTCCAGAAATCCAGGATACCGTTTGCCTGTAACGCAAGTGCCAGTTCAAGGCAAAACCATCCTGCCACCAACAGCGAGCCGAGCATCGCGAGCACAAGAAACGGCAGACGCGCGCGGCGCATCTGTTCCAGTGTCACGCGGGTTTCGATTCGGTTGACGAGATCGGAGGGTAAAGGGAGGTGTGGCACAGCGCGTAAGGCGACCTGTATCCGTGTGGCTTGAACCACGCGCGCGCGGCACAGCGGACATCCCTCCAGATGTTGTTCGATGACACGGCGCTGTGTCGCGTCCAGTTCGTTATCACAGAGTTGTTCTACTTGATCGGGTGTGAGATGCGGGATAATCATCGTTGCTCTCCTTGACCAACCGCCTAGACCGCCTTGCGTCGGCGAGTTCATTCGTCGGTCATCTCGCGCGCCAGACGCGCGCGCAGATGGTGTTTGGCGCGGTGCAAATGAGTGCGCACCGTGTTCAGCGGCAGACCCAGGGTTTGAGCAATTTCCTCGTACGTGAAATCTTCACCGTAGCGTAACCACAGAACCGTCTGATACGGCACCGGCAGATCGAGCAGGGCTTGATTCACGCGTGCGGCAAGTTCCGCATCGGCGAGACGTTCCCACGCATCGGGAGTTGGATCGGTCAGTGACTCGATGGGGTTATGCCCGTCGGGCGAGTCCAACTCGGAAAACAGGGTCGGGCGTTTTTTACGCGCAAGGTCGTGACACAAGTTAACGGCAATCCGAAACAGATAGGGCTTGAAAGGGACATCCAGACGCAAGCTTGGCAATGCGGTCACGACGCGCAGGAACGTCTCCTGCGTGACGTTTTCTGCCTCCATGGGGTCGCGCAGGAAACGATACGCCAGATTGTAGATGGCAGCCGTGTAGCGTTCCATCAATGTACGGAACGCGCGCGCGTCGCCCTGTTTGTACTGTGCCAGCAAAACTTCGTCGGAAGGTTCCATTGCACAAATCTGTCCGCCTTTCGTTGATTATCACGCAACAGCGCCCGCAAAAGTTTCATCCGCAGAAGAAAGCGCCTCTGCCCTGTCCTCCCGCCGTTGTGTTTGGCTCAGTGGGAAGGAGTTGTGCATGGGCGCGTGCGCCCGCCACGACGGATGAAATATACCTTCAACGGTCGCAAACTTTCATTTTGGTTTGCACAGTACGGTTTGACCCCACTCATCCCCCTGCCCCCTTCTCTCCCCGCGTGGCGGGGAGAGAAGGGGGTGAAGAGGGTGAGGTGGCGGGCGGCGAAGCCGCCCGCCACCTCACCCATTCCTCTCTTGATTCCCCCTCCCCACGCCGCGCAGCGGCGTGGGGAGGGGGCAAGGGGGTGGGGCTTGTCGCGATGGATGACACGGCTGAGTAAAATGAAAGTTTGTGCCCGTACCACTCCCATTTTCCCTTTAAGTAGTTACCCCGCGATTATTCTAGCGGTAGCGGCTCGTCCAGAATTTCGGAAAAATCGCCTGGGTAGGACTGGATAAAGCGATGAAACGCGATGACGTCATCTACCGAAATCGGGGGCAGGTTCTTAAAGCGTTCCCATTCGCCAGGAGTGAGGTCACTGTAAAGTGTTTGGGGATTGTGCCCGGTCAGTACGGCAAACAGTACTGCCTGGGTGTAACACATTGGACAACGGATGCTCATCGCCCAGGCTTTTCCGCGTCGGCCAATGATTTGTGCATCGCTGGCGCGCAAGCGCCGCCGGCATACCGGGCAACGTAATTGCGCGAGGATTTGTTCGAGTAGGGTGGGGGGTAGTACAGAATCGTCCATACACATCAGCCCGCGTCAAGTACACTCTCCGATCACGCCTCTAACTCGCGTTCGACTACTACCGTCATCTGGGCAGTGACCTGAGGGTGCAGTTGGATGCTAATCGTTCTTTCACCCAATTCCTTGATCGGTGCTTCCAGAGCGATTTTACGCTTGTCTATGTTGATGTGCTTGTCGCGCGCCAGCGCCTGGGCAATATCCGCCGAGGTGATGGAACCGAACAAGCGATCGCCTGCCCCGGCTTTGGCGCGAAAGACCAGACGCGTTTCGCTCAACTGGCGTGCCAGATCCTGCGCCTCGCTGAGTGTTTTTGCCTGGCGCTGTGCCGCCGCCGCGCGAATCATTTCGGCTTGCTTGAGAGCGCCAGGTGTAGCAGGAATTGCTAGTTTGCGCGGAATCAAGTAATTGCGCGCATAGCCGTCATTCACCTTCTTGACCTGTCCTGCTTCTCCAACTCCCGGCACACTCTTCAACAATAAAATTTCCATCTGGACTTGCTCCTGGTCAGTGTTTTGTGGTTTATTCTAGCACAATTTGGTGAAAAAAGAAAACTTGCGGCCTCTAGTCTTACAACTTTCTAACATCGTTCGTGGAATTCCAACATCTTTTTAAGTAGCCCTCGATAGAATAACAAACAATGGTACAACGTTCGGAATTGTTATTTGCTCATTGGGCAACCTCTGCCTTGAAAAATGTACGGGGTGAGCGCTGGCGCGCGCTGGTGGAACGCATCGCCGCGCTGGACGAAATGCATCCCGACGCGCTGGCGTTCGCGCTGATGATGGCGCGGTTGAGCAATTGTGCCGCGTGTACCCCCATGCGTTATCGCGAACGGGGTGGTTGCGCGCGCTGCGCGCGGATGGTCCTCACGACGTTGAACAAAGAGAGCGAAGACGCCTTGCTGTTACGCTGGCGTGCCGCCCAGAAAGAGATTGCGCGCGCGCGGATTTGCGCAGAAAGAAAAGCCGCGTAGAATGTATTTCGTGAGTTCTCGAATTCCAGCCGCCTATAGTGCGAATGGCGAAAAACTTTCTTTACTCGCGCTCTTTGCGCATCCCGAAGATGAATTCTTTGGACCTGCGGGTACGCTCGCACGGTATGTGAGCGAAGGGGTCATCGTATCACTGGTGACTGCCACACGCAGTTCTTTTGTCGAAAAAGTGGAAGAGATGACGACGCAGCGCGAGCGTTCGTGTACTTGCCGTGCGGCAGGGATTCGCCGGGCTTGTTTGTTTAACTTTCCGCCGGGCGAGTTGCGCCGCGTGCCTCTCGATCTGATCGAAGAACGTGTGGTGCGTCTCATCCGCGAGTTGCGTCCACAGGTCATTGTCACCTTTGCTCCCCAGGGATTGACCGGCGCCGATGAGGATAATTACCTCATCAGTCAGGTGGCAACAGCAGCGTTTCGTGACGCTGCAGATTCCAATTGCTTTGCGCATCATTTGCGCGAGGGCTTGCCGGCGTACGCAGTGCAAAAGTTGTACTATTGCGTGTTGCCCGCGAGTCTGGTAGCGCGCTGGGGTATCTCCGGCATCAATGCCGTGCCCGATACTGACATCACCACGCGCCTCGATGTGTCGGCACAAGCCGAGGTGATGAAAAACGCGCTGTACTGCCTGCGCCATCACGCGCTCGATTTTGTGCGGCGCTTGACCGAAGAGTCCAATCTGGTGTGGGATACGGAATATTATCAGTTGGTTGAATCGCGTCTCCGTAATCGCGCACGCCACGAAACCGATTTGTTTGCGGGACTACGGTAAACACAAAACCCGCTCTTGATGGATTTTAAGAAATTATTTCCGTAACAGCACAGAATAGTTCCTCAACCTGTGCTAGCCATTGCCAGGTCGCCCCACCCCCTTGCCTCCTCCCCACGC
>DAOTYB010000266.1:0-15132 GCA_034435315.1 Anaerolineae bacterium
GGCAAAGTTGTGATACACTGGTCATTGCAAGTCCTTTGGGATGAAGATGTGTCGCGACTCCTATCATAGTCCAAAAGCTTCCATTGGCTAAATCTTAGCTTGATGCGTATGGGGCGAAAAATCTTTCGCCCCTACTTTTGCATGGTTGGTGTACCGCGCGCGTGGTGAAGGACGGCAAGAATTTCATCGGTCGCGCTGGGTATGGGACTTGGCTGGGTTTGCAAATGTTGACTGTTGACAATGTTCTGCGCGTCTGTACAAAACGTTTTGTCTTTGTGCTCGCGCGCCAGTGCGTCATTTGCCCAACAACCAATCGAAGAATCCGCGCGCGGCATCCGGGGCGCTGGCAGCCACCGCGTCGCGTCCGATGCGCACAAACTCGAACACAAAGCCGCTGAACAGGGCGATCAAGACACACAGCGCGAGCAATCGCACCGTGTTTTTGGTCTGGCGCCTGCCTTCTGCACTTTCGACAAACTCGTCGCCGCGCACGAAGAAAATCCACGCCAGCCGCAGCAAAAAGTAAAAGGCGAGGAGGGTAAAGATGACAAAGACAAATGTCAGCGGCGAGGAGAAATTACCTTCCAGAATTTTTTGGAGGAGACTGGCCATATACCACTCCGAAAATACATTTGTCCACCAGAGTCACGCAGACACACAGAGAAAAACATTCGTGAATCTTTGGGGACATTTACGCTGGTGAGCGCGCATTCGAGATACTGCTAAAACATTATACGCCCGGTCAAAAGATTTGACAATTCATCCTCGCGGTACCTTTTTTGCCAGATTACACAACTCGTGGTAAACTTGTTAAGATGCGCGGACTGTTTGTCAATCAAGTGACTGACAAACGATAATCGGGTCCTCTTGTTCCAATGCCTTCACTCCGCTGGTGGTTGCGTCACGGTGCCGCAACAGAACCAACCCCTATCAAACTGCTCGTGGGCCTGGGCAATCCCGGCGCGCGCTATGCGCGCAGTCGGCACAACATCGGCTTTACGATTCTCGAACGTCTGGCACGCGCCCACGCTTTGAAATTCACGCGCCAGCGCTTTCAGGCGGAAATCGCCGAGGGAAGCATCAAAAACGCGCGGGTGTTGCTTGCCAGGCCACAAACGTTTATGAACTTGAGCGGTCACGCGGTCGTTAAACTGGTGCGATTTTATCGCGTCGCGTTGACCGACTTGCTTGTCGTGTACGATGATCTCGACTTGCCGCTGGGAAAATTACGCTTGCGTTCCCGCGGGAGCGCGGGGGGACATCACGGCATGGAATCCATCATTGCCCAACTGGGCACGACCGATTTTCCGCGCCTGCGCGTGGGCATTGGGCGACCCGACGCCGACACCAACGCCGATGCCACTGTGGACTATGTGCTCGGCGCGTTCAGCGAGACAGAACTCGCCGCGCTGGAGGAAACCTTTGCGCGCGCCATTCAAGCCATCGAGGTCTGGTTGGACGAGGGGATAGATGTGGCGATGCGCCGCTTTAACTGACCAATGATGAAAGACAAACGACGAATGACGAATGACGAAAGACGAACGACGAAGGACGAACACTTTTGTCATTCGTCATTCATCCTGACAAGTCAATGAATCTTTCGGGTGTACTACCTCTCATCGAAGCGCTTGACGCGTTCAAGCAATTGCTCAATAGGTCTGGCGAGCCGACGACGGTTGCCAATGTCATCGAGCCGGCGCGCGCGCCGCTCCTTGCCGCCTTCGTGCATACGCGCGCCGTGCCGCTGGTGATCGTGACCGCGCGCACGGAACGCGCCAGACAACTGACAGGCGAACTCGCCTGTTGGTCACCGCCTTCGATACCCGTCATAGAATTTGCTGAACCCGACGCGCTCTTCTACGAACGTCTTCCCTGGAGTAGCGAGACGATGGCAGCGCGCCTCGCGGCACTGACCGCGCTTGTCTCGCAACCCGCCGCGCTCATCGTCACGACCGTTCGCGCGCTGATGCAAAAAACGATACCGCCGCAGGATTTTGTGGCAGGAATGCGCGCGCTGCGACGCGGCGAACAGGCGAGTCTCAGCGAACTTGTCACCGCGCTGGTCACACTCGGTTACGAGTATCAAGCCGTCGTCGAAACACGCGGCGCGTTCAGTCGGCGCGGTGGCATTCTCGATGTGTGGGTCCCGGCGCAAGCGCAACCGATCCGTATCGAATGGGTAGGGGATGAGATTGCCTCGTTGCGCACGTTCGACCCGACGACACAACGTTCCGCCAGCGAAATCAAAGCGCTGTTACTCACTCCTGCCAGCGAGGTTTTGCCCGCGTATGCGCCGAGCGTGCTCACACAGATTGCCGCGTGGGATCTTTCGATGTGTCACCCCGTTGCGGCAAATCTCTTCAAGCGCGATCGCGAAGCATTGGCGGCACAGCGACGTTTTCAAGGAATTGAATTTTATCTGCCCTATGCGTACAATCCTGCCGCTTCATTACTCGACTATGTACCTCCTGCTGGTCTCGTGGTGATCGAGGATTGGAACGAGGTCGAAGCACACGCGCAGGCACTCGAAGTGCAAGCCGAAGAGGTGCGGGACGATTTGCGCGCGCGCCGCGAACTTCCGCCCGATGTAACACCGCCCTACTGGTCGTGGCATGTTCTGCGCGAGCAATTGCTGGCGCGCCAGCGCTTGCTACTCGATTACGCCAGCCCTGAGGCATCCCTCACTTTGCCGTTCGCGCCCGGTCCGCGTTATGGCGGACAGTGGCGTCAGGTGATTAACGAGTTGTTTCGTCAACGCGAGCGCGGAGCGCGCCTCATCGTCGTGACGCGTCAAGCCGCGCGACTAGCCGACCTCTTGCGCGAGCGCGAATTCTACCTCAAGCCCGTTGATCAAGTGCGTCACCCTCCCGAACCACACCACATCGTCCTGGTGCATGGCGCGCTGGCAGAGGGTTTCACATTACAGGCTTCAGGTTCAACATCCAACCTGCAACCTGCACCATCCAGCCTGCCACCTGAAACCTTAAACTTTGAACTCTGGACCGATGCGGAACTCTTTGGCTGGTCACGCCCCAAGCCGCGTCGCCTCGCTAAACCGCGCGCCACATCCCCCGAAGCCTTCTTTGCTGACCTTGCCGTCGGGGATTACGTTGTGCACATTGATCACGGCATTGGAATTTTTCGCGGCCTGGTGCGTCTCGCGCTGAATGGACCGGAACGCGAATATCTCAAAATCGAATACCAGCGCGGCGATGTCCTCTATGTGCCGGTGCACCAGATTGATCGCTTGAGTCGCTATGTGGCGCCGGGCGGGCACACGCCCACGCTCAGTCGGTTGGGGACTGCCGAGTGGGCACAGGTAAAAGAACGCACGCGTCAAGCCGTCGCGGACATTGCCGAGGAACTGCTGGAACTGTATGCGATGCGTCAGGTGATCACCGGGCACGCGTTCGCGCCCGATGACGAATGGCAACGCGAACTCGAAGCGTCGTTTGCCTACCTCGAAACCGAAGACCAGCGCCGCGTCATCGAGCAAGTCAAAGCAGATATGGAGAGTCCGCGCCCGATGGATCGGCTGGTGGTGGGCGATGTGGGCTATGGCAAGACCGAAGTTGCCTTGCGCGCCGCCTTCAAAGCCGCAACCAACGGCAAACAAGTGGCACTCCTCGTGCCCACCACTGTCCTCGCACAACAACACTATCACACGTTCACCGAACGCCTGGCGCCGTTTCCTGTGACGATCGAGATGCTGTCGCGCTTTCGTTCCGAAAAGGAACAGCGCGAGATCGTCGAAAAGATTCGTCACGGCGCGGTGGATATTGTCATCGGCACGCATCGTTTGCTTTCGGACGATGTGCAATTCAAGGACCTGGGTTTGCTCATCATTGACGAAGAGCAACGCTTTGGCGTGGTGCACAAAGAAAAGTTGAAACAATTGCGTCAGCAAGTTGATGTACTCACCCTCACCGCCACGCCGATTCCGCGCACGCTGTACCTTTCACTCGTCGGTGCGCGCGACCTGTCAATGATCGAGACACCGCCCGAGGATCGCTTGCCGATTCGCACCTACGTGACGGCGTACGATGAGCGGCTGGTGCGCGAGGCGATTTTGCGCGAACTCGATCGCGGCGGGCAAGTGTTTTATGTGTACAATCGTGTGCGCGGCATCCACATCGTCGCTGACCAACTGCGGCGTCTCGTGCCCGAAGCGAATATCGTCGTTGCGCATGGGCAGATGGACGAGACCGAACTCGAAGCGGTGATGGCGGATTTTGCGGCGGGCAAGTATGATGTGCTCGTGTGCACGACAATCATCGAAAGTGGCATTGATATTCCCAACGCCAACACGCTCATCGTCGCGCATGCCGAGCGATTTGGTCTGGCACAACTCTATCAATTGCGCGGACGCGTGGGGCGCAGCGCGGCGCGCGCGTACGCGTATTTTCTCTACGACAAACAGCATCCCCTCAGTGCCGAAGCGCACGAGCGCTTGCAATCCATCGCCGCCGCCAGTGAACTGGGCGCGGGCTTTCAAATTGCCATGCGCGATCTGGAGATTCGCGGTGCCGGGGAAATTCTGGGCGCGCGCCAATCGGGACACATCGCCGCGGTCGGTTTCGATCTGTACTGCCGTTTACTCGCCAGCGCGATAGAAGCCGCGCGCGCAAAACTCGACAATGCGGCGCATACACCCTCGCGCGCTCCACAACTGGGCGCGCCGCTAATTGATTTGCCCTTGCCCGCGCAAATCCCCGAAGAGTACATCCCCGATGCCGGTTTGCGCTTGCGTTTGTATCGGCGCCTGGCAGACATCACCACCGACGCACAACTGGACGAGATCACACAGGAATTGACCGATCGCTTTGGCAAGCCGCCGGAACAGGTCAACAATTTGCTCTACCTTCTGCGGCTCAAAGTTGCCGCGCTCAAGGCGCAGATTGCCTCCATCACGCTGGAAGAAGGACGGCTTGTCATCAAGTTTGGACGCGACGACGCGACCCTTGCCGCGCGCCTGAACACCACCTTCCAAGATCGCCTGCACGTGGCGCGTGATCGCGTGTGGATGAATTTCGATGGAGACCCGCACTGGCGCGAGCATTTGAGCACGGTGCTCAAAACTCTCGCGCACGAGCAGCGATTGGACTAGAAAAAAGTAACATCCTACAGGACAAATGATACAATGTTTTCACTCTTTCGCCGACCACAACAAATCAAAGCCAGTCTGACCAAGACGCGCACCTCCTTTCTAACACGTCTCACCGCGCTGGTGGCGCGGAACGAAGTGGACGAGGAATTCTGGATCAGTCTGGAAGAGATGCTCATTGGTGCCGATGTGGGCACCACGACGACCATCGAACTGGTGGACAAGATGCGCGTGCGCGCGGACAAGGAACACGTGCGCCAGACCGCGCGCGTGCAAGAGATGCTCAAGGAAGAATTGCTGGCACTGTTGCAAACTGCCCAGCCCCCTCCGCCGCTCTCTAACTTTTCTCCGCCCTACGTTGTACTCGTTGTGGGAGTCAACGGCTCGGGCAAGACCACGAGCATCGCCAAACTTGCCCATTACTATCGCGCGCAAAACAAAAAAGTGCTGTTGGCAGCCGCCGACACTTTTCGCGCCGCCGCGATTGACCAGTTGAAAATCTGGGGGCAACGCGTGGGCGCCGATGTGATCGCGCATCAACCCGGCGCGGACCCGGGCGCGGTGGCGTTCGATGCCTGGCAAGCCGCGCGCGCGCGCAATGTGGACTATGTAATTGTAGACACGGCAGGACGCCTGCAAACCAAATTCAATTTGATGAAAGAACTGGAAAAAATCGCACGCGTGTTGCAAAAGAACGACCCACTGGCGCCCCACGAGACTTTTCTGGTGCTCGATGCGGTGACGGGTCAGAACGGCTTGCAACAAGCGCGCGAATTCAAAAAAGCCACCCCCCTCACCGGTTTGATTCTGACCAAACTCGATGGTACTGCCAAAGGGGGCGTTGTCTTTGCAATTGTCAAAGAATTGCAAGTGCCCATCCGCTTTGTTGGCACCGGTGAAACACTGGACGATTGGGCAGAATTCGATGCGCAGGAATTTGTAGCAGGGTTATTCGAGTAAAAGGAGAAGTGACAATGGAAGACTTGAAAGCGAAACTGACCGAACTGAACACCCGTATCGCCACACTCCTGGAGCGTCTTTGACATCGCCGATAAGGAGAAACGCGCGGCAGAACTGGAACAGCGCGCGGCACAGCCGGATTTCTGGACGGATGCAACCGCTGCTCAGCAAACGATGCGCACTCTGACCGCGTTGCAAGAAGAGACAAAGACGTGGCGCGAACTGGAACGCCGCGTGCGCGACGCGGCGGGCTTGCTGGAACTTGCCCTGTCAGAAGAGCATGCCGACCTCATCGAAGACCTGGAACACGAAGCGCTGGAACTCGAAGCGCGGCTGCGCGCGCTCGAATTGCGTCTGCTGTTCTCAGGCGAGTATGATCGGCATAACGCCATCCTCTCGATCCACGCCGGCGCGGGCGGTACTGAATCGCAAGACTGGGCGCAAATGCTGATGCGAATGTATCTCCGCTATGGCGACGCGCAGAACTATCGTACGGAGATTTTAGAGGAAATGCCCGGCGACGAAGCGGGCATCAAATCGGTCACGTTACGTTTTGTGGGCGAGTATGCGTATGGACGCTTGAAAGCCGAGCGCGGGGTGCATCGTCTCGTTCGCCTTTCTCCGTTCGATGCCAATCATCGGCGGCATACCTCGTTTGCTCTCGTCGAAGTGATGCCAGAGATTGACGACACGGTTCAGGTGGAGATCAAACCCGAAGATGTCCGTGTGGATATTTTCCACGCCTCGGGGCGCGGGGGGCAAAATGTGCAAAAAGTGGCAACGGCGGTGCGCCTGACGCACTTGCCCACCGGCATCGTCGTTTCGTGTCAGAACGAACGCTCGCAGTTGCAGAACAAAGAAATGGCGTTCAAGGTGTTGCGTTCGCGTTTGCTGGAGTTGGAGATTGAAAAGCGCGAGCAAGAAAAAGCGCGCCTCAAGGGCAAACACGTCGAAGCCGGTTGGGGGAATCAAATTCGTTCCTATGTGTTGCACCCTTACCAGATGGTCAAAGACCATCGCACCAATTACGAGACCGCGCGCACCGATCTGGTGCTGGATGGTGATCTCGACGCGTTCATCGAGGCGTACTTGCGGATGCAAGTGGGAGCGGAGTAAATCGAGGTGATGACGGGATAGTGGCGGGCGGCTTTGCTCGCCACCACCCCGTTAGTCTTTTTTTCGACGTGCTATTTTTTTTCGCTGGATGTGTAGTTCCATCACCAGCGTATCGTGCGCGCCGAGACGATATTTGTATTCCTCGTTGCCGCGCAGAAAATCATAACGGCGTCGTCCTGCCGCAATCGCATCTTGAATCGAGCGCGCGAACAAGACGATGCCCGGACTATATGCGCCATACTGCACTGGATCGTACCCCGAATTGTACACCAGCACATCGTTGTTGTAGATAAAGTTCATAATCGCCGCGGCGGGCGCGCCGTGAATGTCCAAAAACGCAAGTTGTAACCAACCGCGTGCAAACAGGACGCGCGCCAGGTCCTGAAAAAAGTCGCGCCGCCGCGCATCCATAAACATATTTTTATCGGGGCGACTTTTTTTGTGCAGATCAATGAAATCGCTCACGGCTTGCTCCAGTATGTCCGCGCGGTCAATGGTGTACCAGCGTGCCTGCACCTCTTCGATGCGGCGTAACTTGCGCCGAATCTCGTGCCGCTGTTTCTTATCCAGCAATTCCAGATACGCCTCCCACGTGGCTGGCAGTTCGAGCAGAGGCGCCACATCGCCGACGCCCTGCTGGACGGTCAAACCGCGTGCTTCTGCCAGCGTCTTGAGTTGGGTGCAGGTTGGCGAAGCGGCAGGGAGATTGCACAGGTGTAACCACTCCCATTCCGGAAAATCGGCGTGCAACAACGTATCGAGCAGCGCGGTGTACACGCGTGGGGCGTGTTCGGACGCGACAATCACATCGAGATAATCGGACACTTCTACACAACCCACCAGAGCCAGTGTGCGCGTGCCGGTACGAGTCGCTTCGGCGAACAGGGGGGCAATTCCAAGCAATGTCCCCGCGTCATCGCGAAAGGTCAGGACATACAGTTCACCGCTACCCAGATGTTTCCACCACGTACGTTGCCATTCGTTCGTCAGAAAAATCGTGTCGGTGATGCTGCGGCTCAACAGCGTGTTCCACTCGGGTTCGAGTGTCGTAAAAATGTCTGGATCACTAAAGCATTCGATGCGCATCGTTCCTTGACCTTGTCAGTTTGCCAGCCGATTATACTCCAAACACCTGGCTTTTACAATGTGTGCTATTTAAGTATAATATCTTTGTTGGATGATGAATACGTCCGCGAGAATTCTTTGACGCAAGGAGGACGTGTGACGGTGCGGCGAACCGCAATCCTGCTCGCGACTTGCCTCTGGCTTGGGCTGGTCTGCACCGCGTCTGCCCAGGGCTCGCTGGTCTGGAGCGTCACGGCCGGTCCCGCAGGTGGTTTTGTTAATACACTGGCGCTGGTGCCGAATACGCCGGGGATGATCTATGCAGGTTCGGACAGCGGCGTCTATCTCACGCGCGATGATGGCGCGCGCTGGTCGGCAGTGTCACAGGGTTTGCCGGCGAATCCGCTCATCACCGCGCTGGTGGTGTTGCGCGCGCCGAATGTTGTTCTTGCGGGTACGCACAATGGCATTTATCGCACCAGTGATGCCGGCGCAACCTGGACCAGTGTTGACCCGCGCCAGAGCCATCAAATCATTCACGCGTTTCTACTCGACCCTGCGACGCCGCAGCGCATCTATGCCGCGACCGCCAACACGGTGTTGCGTAGTGATAACGCCGGCGACACGTGGAATGATGTAGGCGCGGACCTCAAATCTACCCGCGTGTGGTCGCTTGCCTTTTCGCTGGATGGACAAACGCTCTATGCGGTCACCGATACCGGCATTTATGCCTCGCGCGATCGCGGCGAACGCTGGCAGTTTATTTCCGAAGGTTTGCCTGGCGGCGTCCGCCCCCAGTCAATCGTCGTCACCACGCGTGGCTTGCTGGTGGGCACCAGTCAGGGCATCTATCAGAGTCCTGACGGAAAATCGTGGAACGCGCTTGGCGGGAGTTTAGCCCAGGCGTTTGCGCGTCCCGTCGTCAACGATCCACAACAACCCGATCGTGTCTTTGTCGTTCTGCCGCAAGGGATTGCTCGCACCACCGATGGCGGAATGCGGTGGAGTTTGCTCCCCAATCCCTTGCGCGACCTGCCGATCCGTTCCCTCGCACTCGCGGACAAGCATACCATCTACGTCGGCACTGCGCGCGGAGTGCTGAAAAGCAGTGACGATGGCGCGACGTGGCAAATCCTCAACACCGGTTTCGTCGCGACGACGGTCAATCAACTGATGATGTTGCCCACCCAACCCGCTCTACTCCTCGCGGCGACCACCTTTGGCGTGTATCGCTCTAGCGATCGGGGTAACACCTGGAGCGAAGCCCGTGGGCTCACCGATCCGTACGTCGTTTGTCTGGCGCGTGATCCCAGCGCGGCTGGCGAAATTTACGCCGGCACCTGGAGCAGCGCGGTGTTCGTTTCGCGGGACAGTGGCGCGACCTTTACGCTGGTGGCAGAGAACCTCTCCCGCTCTGCCCCGATTAGCAGTTTGCTGATAGTGGCAAGTGACGGACAAACGGTGCTGTACGCTGGAACGCTGGGCAACGGTTTGTTCAAGAGCACAGACAAGGGACAGACGTGGCACGCGCAAACGAATGGTTTGAACGGTATCACGCGCGTGATTGCGCTCGTGGCAACGCCGACCCATCTGTACGCGGCGACCGAACGCGGGGTGTATCGTTTGCCGCGTCAGCGCACCGAAGCAGCGTGGGAGTATGTCGCGTCCCTGCCGCTCGATGAAGCCAACACGCTGGTTTTCGATCCGCGCCGGCCTCAAACACTCATCACAGGCTTTACCTCCAGCGGGATCTATCGCAGTGACGATGGCGGAACACGCTGGTCACCGCGCGGCGCGTTGCCGATGCCGGCACGTCTCAAAACCGTGGCGCTGAATCCCGCGCTGCCCGATGTCATCTACGCGGGCACCGACCGGGGCGTTTTTCGTAGCGAAGATGGAGGTACGCACTGGACACTTGCCAACGATGGTTTGCCGCCCTACGCGATCGTCCAGACGATGGTCGTTGACCCGAACGCGCCGGAGCATATTCTGGCAGGAACGACCGGCAGCGGTGTGGTACACAGTATCGAGTCGCGACGCAGCATCATCTCATCACCTGCCATCACTTCGCTGGTGCTGCTGGGATGCCTGGGGTTCGGTCTGATGGGCTTGCTGTGGTATCGCTACTGGAGTCCGCCCGCGCAAGAACGCGCGCTGCGGCAGATGTGGAAGCAGTGGGAAGCGGCAATCGCACAGGCACTCCAGAAGACTGGCGAAGCCCATGCCGGCAATCTCAAGTTACCGCGCCAGCAACTCTCTCACGCGCTCAAACGCTATCTCGCAGAGCATCCGCGCGAGGCGTTGACGTGGCAAGAGCATCCGCCCTATCTGCGCGCCGATAACTTTGCGATGACGCAAAGATTTCTCAGTATGTGGAAAGCGGCGTGGGAACTGGTGGATAATGAACAAGCCTTTGCATCGGTGACGCGGCAAATTGTAGATCAACTGTGCATCTTGCTGGGATTTACGCGTCTGGACGAGCGTGCCTACAAGGGCTTGATGGGCTATGTGGTGCGCGCGCCGGCGTTGCGTTTGAAAATTCCTCCCCGCTTTCCGATTATCTTCATTCCCCGTCGCGAAGCACGCGCCGAAGACGTGGCGGCACTGCGCGACCTGATGGGCGTGCTGAATATGGTCAGTTATTTTGCCCTCGTGATTGATTTGCGCGATACGCCACCACCCAACCCCCGGCAGGCACTGGCACACCTGTTACGCCAGGCGACGCACGATTTCATCGTCCTCGATGGTCACGCGCTCCGCCGTTTGCTTGCCGCGCGTGATCATTCCCGCGAACTGGTCGAGATTATCCTGAGTCAGGTGGATTTGACAGTCGTCTCACCGTACGTGACCAGCGGTCCCGTGCCCGCCAATATGTTTTTTGGTCGCGAAGCAGAACTCAAGACCATCGTGCGCACCGTGCGCGATACGAATTTTGCGATTGTGGGTGGACGCAAAATCGGCAAAACCTCTATTCTGGCGCGCGTGTTGCACTTGCTGCAGGAAATCCCCGAATATCACCCCTTTTATCTCGATTGCCAGGCGGTGCATTCGTACGAGGATTTCTTTGAAACCGTCGAGACGATGTGGCGTCTGGAGTTACCGGCGCGGACCCCCGAAGCGTTCCGTCGGGTGATTACCGATTTGCCGACGCGCTATCCGTTGCGTACGATTGTGATGCTGTTCGATGAGATTGACGGCTTGCTGGCATACGACATCGAGCGTGGCGAGTCGCTCTTTCGCGTCTTTCGTGCACTCTCACAAGAACTCGCGTTGCGTTTTGTGTTTTGCGGCGACAAAGTCTTGAACAACGCTTTGCACAATCCCCACCTGGCTTTTTTCAACTTTTGCAATCGGATGGTCTTGTCGTATCTTCGTCCCGAGGAAGCGCGGCGCGTCGTCACCGATCCGATGCACGAGATGGGCGTGGTGCTGGAGGAAGACGGTGATCTGGCGGCGCAAATCATTGACTATGCCGCGTGTCACCCGAATATGGTGCAGTATCTGTGCCAGAAGTTGATCGAGCGCATCAATCAGCGGCGCGAGCGTCTGATTCGGCGTAGCGATGTGGAGAGTGTGGGACGCTCCACCGAGTACGCCGAGTACTTTGCCGAAGTGTTGTGGGGGAGCACCACGTCACTCGAACGTCTCATCACGCTGTGGCTACTCGAACGCAATCATCTGACGCTGGGAGAGACCGCACAAACGCTCGACACGGCTGGTGTGGCTGTGCCGTTGGACCATCTGGAAGAAGCGTTCGAGAGTCTCACGCTGTACTCAATTCTTCGCCGCGAAGGACCCCAGTACACCTTTGCCGCGCCCGCCCTCGCCAGAGTCTTGCGACGTGGCACGGATGTGTATGGCTCTGCCACCAGTTACCTCGAAGAACTGCGCACCTTGTATGGAGTCAAACAATGACGAACGTCACCCGGTCGGAAACCCCGGTCTTTAAAACGCGCGGGCCGCTCGACCCGGCGGATGACCGCGCCGTCTATGTGCCGCGCCCGGAACTCGATCACTTGTTACACGCGGCGCAAAGTACGCGCGTGGATGCGTATCTGGCAATCCTGAGCGCGCGTCAGACCGGCAAGACCACACTGTTGTATCAACTGCGCTACCACTTGCGTCCGCGCGGGATTGGCGTGGCGTTGATTGACCTCGCCGTCGTGCGCGATCAATCCGAAGCGCGCCTCTATACGTATGTGGCAGAGCAATTGCGTTCCGAGGTGGGGGGCACGTTGCCGCGCCGCGTCGAAAAAGAGATGCTTGCACCGACCAATCCCATCGAGTTTCGACGCTTTTTGCTGGATCTGGCGCGCCACGTCCGCACGCCGCGCATCGTGGTACTGATGGATGAAGTGGAGGCGGTGCCGCCGGAGGTGGCGGACGCGTTTTTTGGAACGTGGCGGAGTGTCTTTTCCAGTCGGCGCAAAGAGGACGAGGTCGCGTTCGAAAAGTATTTGCTGGTGCTCTGTGGCGCGCGTGAGTTGCATCGTTTGACGAGCGGACCCAATTCGCCTCTCAACATCGCTGAACGCATTTACCTCAAAGATTTCGATGTGGCAGGTGTCCAGGTACTGGCAGATAACTTTCCACGTCTTGGTGTGAACATTCTGCCCGAAACCGCACAGTGGATTTATGATTACACCGGGGGACATCCGTACCTGACCCAAAAGTTGTGCGCGCTCGTCCACGCGGCGCGACCGGCGGTAGTAACGTTGCCGGTGGTGCAAACGGCGGCGGATGAGATTTTGCGGAGTGACGATCATCTGGAAAAGATGATTTTGCAAATCGAAGCCGAGCCGTCGGTGCGCGACCAACTCAAGCAAATCGTGAGTGGGTCAAGTGTTCCCTTCAGTCGTTTGAATCCCACCGTCGCCCGTCTGGAACTTTTGGGCGCGATTCGTGATGAGAAACAGTGTGCGGTGCGCAACCGACTGTTCGCCGCGGCGTTTCGACGTCACTTTGGCATTCCCGAAACTCCACCGCCACCTCCACCGTCGCCCAAGCCCTGGAGACGCGTGGTCGTGCTCCTTGTAACGATGCTCATCTTCCTCATCAACTTGCCGTTTCTGGCGGTCTATACCGCGGACATTCTGCTCGCGCCGCGCTCGGCCAACCTGCTGGTCCCGCTGGAGGCTGCCGGCGCGCGCGCGATCATCCGCTACGATCCGATTCTGCGCGCGAACGCCAGCGAACCGAACGTTATCAGCGTGGAGGTCGAGTTTACGCGCGCCACTACCGCGCCGCTTTACGCGACTCTTTACAAGGATACCGATGTGGTGCTCGATGGAACGGCTCAACGCGAGTTCAAACCGCCGATGACGCGCGAGCGATTTGCGATTACGCTGCATCAGCGCGGCGCCGGCGTCATTCCCTACAATCCCCTCAAGCCATCCACCGAATATCGCCAGGTGGTGCTGGAATTTACACCGCCGGGGCACAGGCAAACGCTGGATTTTCGTGTGGATTTCTATTCAGGGTTTCTCATTTCGCTCGCCCTTTCGCTTGCCAGCGCGGTCACGTTTCTCGCGGGGGTGTTGAGGAATGTGCAACAGGTGCGCGAGATGTTGAGTAAATTGTTGCGCAGCGACAAGTGATGGGGGACGGAGGACGAACGACGAAGGACGAAGGACGAAGGACGAGGGTGGTGGTATCACCGACGCGGGGTGGGGGTGCTAGGGATGGACGTTGCCGTGCCGGCGCGCGGTGGCGTGCGCGTCGCGGTTGACGCGCCACGTGTCACAGTCGTAGGTGCAAACGTGGGCGAAACACCCAACGCTTCGGTGGGGGTGGGAGTGGCAGTCGGCAGTTCACGCGTTGGAATCGGTGCTTGCGTGGGTGTAGCGAGCAAGGTGCCGGGCGGTACAAAGATGAGCGTCGGCGGTGGTTGCGTGGGTGAGGCGCCCCAACTGAATGGCGTGATAGGTGTGGGTGTTGGCGCGCGCTGCACAAGACTCGGACGGATCAACAGACTGAATGTGCCGGCGCAGTACATTACGACTGAAGTGATGAGAGCAATCGCCAGACAACCATACCCCAGTTGACGCCAGGGCGTTGGGCACGTGGGCACGCTCCGCTCGAATGAAGATGGGGGGGAAATCACACGCGCATTATAACAAGAGGTGGTAAAAAATCCAAATTCACCGAGAGAACAGATTTCACTTTGTTCTCCAGAAAGTTGTGCCTATGACAGAAGAGTTGGACGTACGCGGTGGTGATCCACGCTTGCCTGCGAAATGCTCCACCGCCTCGCAGGTGGAATTGAGTCAACAAATGATGCCCTCGGATGCGAATCCGCTGGGGAATGTGCATGGCGGGCACATTATGAAATTGATTGACGAAGCCGGCGCGCTTGCGGCGATGCGGCACGCGCGTCGCCCCGTCGTCACGATTACAATGGACTCGGTCTCGTTCTTGTCGCCGGTGCGCGTGGGCCACTTGCTCACGCTACGCGCGTCAGTGAACTGGGTCGGCAAAACATCGCTGGAGGTCGGCGTGCGCGTCGAAGCGGAGAATCCAATTACCGGCGAAATCACGCACACGAATTCCGCGTACGCGGTGTACGTCGCGCTCGACGACGAAGGCAAGCCGTGTCCGGTGCCGCCGTTGATTCTGGAAACGGATGAGGATCGGCGGCGCTGGGCAGAAGCCGAAGTGCGACAGCAAATTCGGTTGCAAAGAACAAAGAAAAAATCCTGACGGGTCTCGATGGACCCGTCAGGATTTTTGTAACCACCAGCCCCGGCATCGCTCGCTGACGGTTAGCAACCGACGACTAACGCAAGCCGATGGCTGAGCCTGAATTTCGCTGTCGTTGTACGGGCGAAAAATCTTTTGCCCCTACGGGACAACCCCACTCATCCCCCTGCCCCCTTCTGATATAATGT
>DAOTYB010000267.1:0-1517 GCA_034435315.1 Anaerolineae bacterium
ACTCGGAAGTGCGACTTGTTGGCTTTGCGCCTGCCCCAATGCGAGCCATATCAGTTCTTGACAGAGAACACGGTTGCTCTCCCCGCCAAGCGGGGAGAGAAAGGGAAGATGGGAAGGGTAGTGAGGGCGGGCGGCAAAGCCGCCCGCCCTCACCACCTTTCCCTCTGATTCCCCCTCCCCACGCTGCTTTGCAGCGTGGGGAGGGGGCAAGGGGGTGGGGCTTGTCGCGATGGATGGCACGGTTGAGTAATTTTACCAATCGCTACCGAACAAAAAAAATGGATCACACCGATTTGTTTGCCAGTGCGATGTGGCAATTCTACCTCACCGGTCGCGCGAGCGTATGCATCGAACGTGACGATGGACACTGCACGCGCGAGGACATCCGCTGGTATTTCACGACCGCGCGCGAGTTTCCGGCGCACGAGCGCGCGGCGTTGCGCTATGCGCGCGGCGATGTGCTCGATCTGGGATGTGGCGCGGGACGACACAGTTTGTATCTGCAACGCCGCGGTCTGCGCGTCACCGCGGCGGATCGTTCTCTGCGAATGGTAGAACTTGTACGCGCGCGCGGCGTGCGCGATGCGCGCGTTGTGGACGCGTGCAAACGTTTGCCTTTCGACGCGGGCACATTCGATACAGTGCTCTTGCTGGGGAACAATCTCGGTTTCTGCGGAACGGAGCAAAAATTTCGCGCGCTGTTGCGCGAGGCGCACCGCATCACGCGCGCGGAGGGACGCCTCATCGGAACAACGCGCCAGCCGAGCACGACCAATCCTGTGCATCGCGCTTACCTGCAACGCAATCTCGCGCGCGGACGCGCGCCGGGGCAATTGCGCTTGCGCCTCGTGACCCCGCAACAAACCAGCGACTGGTTCGATTTGCTTTTGCTTGCCCCCACCGACGTGATGCGACTGGCGGCGAAAGAAAAGTGGCACGTGACACACGTGTTTTCGCTGGAAAATTTTGAAGAGGGCTATGCGGTGGTGCTGGAGAAATTTTAGGGTTTGCGCAACACACGCCCTGCCCGTGCGCCCGTGTGCGCGCCACGTTCAATCGTCACGACACCATTCACCAGCACATACTCGATGCCGCGCGGAAATTGATGCGGCGCGGTGAACGTCGCGGTATCGGCAATCGTTTGCGGATCGAACACCACCACATCGGCAAAATAGCCCACGCGCAACTCGCCGCGCCGCGCCAGGCCCAGCATTCGCGCCGGACCACTCGTCATCTTGGCGATGGCTTGCTCCCACGTCAAGACGTTTTCGTCGCGCACATATTTTGCCAGCACGCGCGGAAACGTGCCATACGCGCGCGGATGACATTGCGATTCGGCAAGCGGTCCCGTCGGCGCGCGCGCGGACGAATCGGAACCGACAAAGACCCAGGGAACGCGCAGCACCGTTTTCACGTCTTCTTCGCACATACTAAAGATGACGATTTGCACCGCGCCTTGATTCGCCAGAAGCAAATCGAGCGATGTTTCGACCGGGTCTTTGCCCCACATCTCAGCG
>DAOTYB010000268.1:0-17402 GCA_034435315.1 Anaerolineae bacterium
CCTTCCCCGCGCCGGTCGCCAATCGCGCGGTCAATCGCGAGCGCCTGCTCATAGTACTCAATCGCCCGCCGCGTCTCGCCCAACGCACGATAGGCGATGCCGAGGTTGCCGAGGCGGTTGCCTTCCCCGCGCCTGTCGCCAATCTCCCGCGCAATCGCCAGCGCCTGCTCATAAAACTCGATCGCCCGCCGCGTCTCGCCCAACGCCGCGTAGGCAAGACCGAGGTTGCCGAGGGCGTTGCCTTCATTGCGCCTGTCGCCAATCTCGCGCGCAATCGCGAGCGCCTGCTCATAGTATTCAATCGCCCGCCGCGTCTCGCCCAACGCCGCGTAGGCATTGCCGAGGTTGCCGAGCCACACACCTTCATTGCGCCTGTCACCAATCTCCCGCGCAATCGCCAGCGCCTGCTCATAGAACTCAATCGCCCGCCGCGTCTCGCCCAACGCCGCGTAGGCATTGCCGAGGTTGCCGAGGGCAGTCCCTTCCCCAGGCCGGTCGCCAATCTCGCGCGCAATCGCCAGCGCCTGCTCATAGAACTCAATCGCCCGCCGCGTCTCGCCCAACGCCGCGTAGGCGATGCCGAGGTTGCCGAGGTCAGCCCCTTCATTGCGCCGGTCGCCAATCTCGCGCGCAATCGCGAGCGCCTGCTCATAGTACTCAATCGCCCGCCGCGTCTCGCCCAAATCCGCGTAGGCAAGACCGAGGTTGCCGAGATACGTGCCCTCAAATCCACGATCCTTTGCCTCGCGCGCTCTCTTCAACCCTTCTTCGTAGCACGCCATCGCTTTAGGAATCTGTCCTGTCGAACGGTACGCCACTCCTAGGTTGTTCAAACAAGACATCTCTAATCTCGAATCTCTAATCTCTCCCCTCAACCTCTCGTGCATCTCAATCATCAAGCGATAATGCCCCCACAACAGCAGGTAATCGAAATCAATGCTCGTCAACACACCCGCCGCCGTATCGTAATCCTCCGCCGCGCAGCGCAAATCGAATTCCGCCAACTGCGGCGCCAAATCGTCCAGCGTCTTCCAGCGCTCGCGCGGGAGGCGCGTTCGGGCAAAATAATCGGCGGCGCGGCTCAGCAAATTCTTCGGCGCCCACTCGTCTTCCCTACTTTTGCCTTTTGCCTTTTCACTTTTAACTTGTCCCCACGCGTACTCGCGATCCGCCGGGTGCAGATAAAACTTGCCGCGTTCACGATGCGCAAACTGCATATTGACCAGCCGTTGCAGAACGGGCGCGCTGTTGATGTTCGGCAGGAAGGGCTGGAGGAGGTAATCCACCGCGGCGGGCGGCACGGGACGATTGTACGCCGCGAGCGCCTGCATCACCCGTTGCGCCAGCGTATCGAGACGCGAAAACGCCTCGCCCACCAGCGCCTCGACCACATTTTCGGGCAAGGGCGCGGCAAGAATCTCCTCCAGCGTCGTGTAACGATCGGCGGACAGAATCGCATAGAGCGCTTCGAGCGCGCGCGGAAAACCGCGCGTCCGTTCGACCGCGCGCGCTAGGGGCGCGTCGTCGGCTTGCTTTAGCCCCACCCTGCCATCGGCGTCCAGTTCGCGCAACAGTTGCTTGGCGTACTCGGGCGCCAGCCCTTCGTCCACCGGCAGGTACGCCTGTCGTTCGGGGTGATACAGTTGCAGGTCGCGCGGCGGGATGCGCGTGGTGAGAATCACCTTGACGGCGTGGTGCGGCGCATCGAGGAGCGTGCGCAGCGCCTCGTCCAGTTCCGCATCGGCAAGGCAACACGCGCTCACATCCATCACCGTCTCGAAATTATCGAGCAGGACAATCACGCGACCGCGCGGAAATTGCTCCAGCAGCGCCAGCATCTTTTGGCGCGTCGAAATTTTTGGATCGCGATAGGACGCGTCGAGTTGACGCGCGGTGTCGGCGGGGAGGAGTTGGCACAAATCGGCAAAGAGGTTGGGCAAGTTGATGGGGCGCGTGCCGAGCGCGCTGAGGTACACGATGCCGTCCACCGTCAGCGCGCCGAGGTCATCGGGCAAAATGCCGCTTTCGAGCGATTTGAGGATGCGGCAGATCATCGCCGTCTTGCCGATGCCGCTGCGGCCGTTGATGGTGAGGAGGCGTTTCGATTCGTCGCGCAAAAAAGTGGCGATGTGCCGATTCTCGATGTGGCGATCCTGAAAGTACGGCGGCGCGGTGAGCGGCGGCGGGTTGATGAACTTGGTCGTCGTCTTGACGCGCTCGACCGGCTCGCGCTCGCGATCAATGCCCGCGCGGATGCGCTTCTCGGTCTCGCGCGCGGCGGCTTCAGGTTTGGCAAGGGCGCGCTCGCGTTCGGCAATCTCCTTTTGCAGTTGCTCGATGTCCGCCTGGATGCGCGCGCGTTCGTCATCGTTGGCGCGCGCGTAATCGCGTTTGGCATCGGCAAGGCGATACTTGAGCGTTTGCAATTCGCCCTGCGGCGAATGGAGCCACTGCAAATCCTTGCGGAGGCGCGCCAAGCCCACATTGTAATCGCGGCTGAAATCCACGTACTGGCGCGAGCCAAGGCGGAACGGCGATTCGGCGTCGGCGTGATAGCGGACGAGGAGAATCGGCTTTTTGAATTTGAGCGCGGCGGTCCATTCGGGCTTGCAGTTCGATTCGTCGGTGACGCTATCGCGCGACATGACAAAAATCAAACTGTCACAGTCGCGAATCGCGTCGCGGATTTGCGTGTCCCAGTCGCGCGCGGCGGCGTGCAGGTCGCGGCGAAAAATCCAGACGGGAAACGACGGCGGACCCGCTTGCAAATCATCCGCGAGTTTGAGCGCGAATTCTTCAGCGTCCACCGCCGAGTAAGAAATGAAATGATGCCGTCCAAACATCAGCGTCCTCCGACCGATTTTCGATTGCAGATTGCAGATTGTCTATCGTGAACAATCACAAATCGAAAATCGAAAATCGAAAATCATTCGTCATTCGTCATTCGTCCTTCGTCGTCACTCCGCCTGTGGCATTATGTTCGGTGCGCCGCAGTAGGGGCAGATGTTCCAGCGCAGACTGGTGATGCGATGGCAGTTATCGCAGCGCCGTTTGAGGCGCGTGTGACAGTTGGGGCAAAAGAGAAAATCGCTTTGCACTTTTTGCTGGCACATCGGGCATGCCAGTTTCTCTTCCACTTCTTGCATCAACGCCTCTTGCGCCAGTTCACTCTCGTACTGCTCGGCGAGCGTCTGGCGCGGGCGCAGCAAAAAGTACAGCAACAAGCCGGGAATGTTAAAGATGATGACGAGTGCGACACTCGTCAACTGCATTGCCAAGTCGTGCGAGCGCGCGCGAATATCGCGGAACGTCCAAACGATGAGACTGAGCCACACAGCCATCCAGTACACGATGAAGAACGCCGCAACCAGTTGCAACAACGAGGCCAGCGCGCCTAAGTCAAGAGGCATAATCCTTTCTCCAGAGTCAAGTTGTGCTCATTCGACGAACGACCGCCAACCGCCGACAGGGTTTGGATTGCCGATTGGCGATTGCCGATTGCCAATGGTCACAAATCGAAAATCGCAAATCGAAAATCCCTTCGTCCTTCGTCCTTCGTCATTCGTCATTATAACATCATCTTACGAAACCAACAAGACGAACGCTGAAGGATTTTCGATTTGCGATTTGAATCGGCAATCGAAAAATCGGAAATCTTCAATTGCTCCAGCGAATAGACAGTTTGACGCGTGTCGTGATATAATTCGGGGCGATGAAGCAATCCACGCGCCGCGCCGCATACGTGTATATACTGCGCTGCGCGGACGGCACGCTCTACACGGGGTGGACGTTCGATCTCGCGCGACGTGTGCAGACGCATCAGCGCGGACGCGGCGGACACTATACGCGCGCGCGTCGTCCGGTAGAACTGGTGTACCGTGAGCGCTGCGGCTCGCGGCGCGCCGCGATGCGTCGCGAAGCAGCAATCAAGCGAATGTCGCGCCGGCAAAAATTGCAATTGACACAAGGAGAAATGTGAACACGGCTCAACCACACGAAACCGTCTTGCTCCTTTCACCTGATGATAAACGCTATAGCGTGCGACTTGTACCGGGTCAACGTTTCGACACGCATCACGGTTTCATTTTGCACGATGCGATCATCGGCAAGCCGTTTGGTACGACGGTCAAAACACAACTGGGTCACGCGTACGTGTTGCTGCAACCCTCGACGTATGATCTGGTGATGCACGTCAAGCGTATCTCGCAAATTGTTTATCCCAAAGAAATCGGCTATCTCCTTCTGCGAATGAACATCGTCCCCGGCACACGCGTTATCGAGTGTGGGACCGGCAGTGGCGCGTTGACACTGGCACTGGCGCGTTGTGTGGGTCCCGCCGGACGCGTGTACTCGTACGAAGAACGCGACGATATGCTAACGCTGGCGCGCAAAAATCTCGAACGCGCGGGTGTGCTCGATGTGGTCGAACTCAAATTGCGCGATATTCGCGCCGGCTTTGACGAGCGCGACGCGGACGCGCTCTTTCTCGATGTGCGCGAGCCGTGGCTGTTTCTGGCACAGGCGCACGCCGCGCTCAAGGGCGGCGGCTTTTTTGGTTCCCTCGTGCCCACGACGAATCAGGTGAGTGAGATTTTGCATGAGATGGAACGACTCGGTGGGTGGGTAGATGTTCAGGTCGTCGAAATTCTCACGCGCTATTACAAGCCCGTACCCGAACGCCTGCGCCCACAAGATCGTATGGTCGCGCACACCGGCTATTTGATTTTCGCGCGCGCGGTGAGTCAAGGGCTGCGCGAGGACAGAGAGATGAACGAAGAGGCAAACGATGGAACCGAATGAACTGGTGGTCGTCTATACGACGTACGGCGCACTGCGCGCCGAAATCATCAAGAGCAGACTAGAAAGCGCAGGCATTCCCGCGCTCATCCGCACCGAATCGCAAAATGTGATTCCAATGACGGTGAACGGTATCGGCAAAGCGGAGGTGTTGGTGACGCGAGCACACGAACACAAAGCGCGCGCAGTGTTGGGTGAGACGTGAGGCGCATAGTGTGCCACGCGCTGCGCATAGTCTCAAAGGAGTTGTGCATAGCGGTCAACCGTCGCCACGACGGATGAAAAATGATTTTCGATTTGCGATTTGCGATTTGTGATTGTTCACGAGGGGCAATCTGCAATCGGCAATCGAAAATCGGCAATCGAAAGCACGCGCCCGCCACGACGGATGAAAAGATCCGCCAAGAACACTAAGAGACACGAAGATTTTTTTCTTCGTGTTCCTTCGTGACCTTCGTGGACAAATGTATTTTCAGGAGGCTCGCGATGGACAAATTTCAAGAGTATGTTAACGTGCACAGGGAACGATTCATTGCCGAGTTGCAAGAGGTGTGTCGTCAGCCAAGTGTCGCCGCGCAAAATTGGGGTATGCGCGAGATGGCGGAACAGGTGCTCGCGCGCTTGCAACGACTCGGCGCGCACGCGCGCCTGATTCTTGTGGGCGATGGTGCGCCGGTCGTGTATGGTGAAATCGGTGAGGGCAAACGGACGCTGGTGCTGTACAACCACTATGACGTCCAGCCCCCCGAACCGCTCGAGTTGTGGGAGAGTGGACCCTGGGACGCCACGATTCGCGAGGGCAAACTCTTTGCGCGCGGCGTCGCGGACAACAAGGGCAACTTGATGTGCCGCATTCACGCCATCGAGGCGTACATCGCCGCGTTCGGTACGCTACCTCTCAAAATCAAATTCGTTATCGAAGGGGAAGAAGAAATCGGCAGTATTCACCTGCCGCAATTTGTCAAAGAAAATCGTGCCTTGCTGGAAGGCGCAGACGGTTGCCTGTGGGAAGCCGGCTACAAAGATGTGCACGATCGCCCGGTGATTTCGTGTGGCGTCAAGGGGATTGTGTACGTTGAACTGCATGCGTATGGCGCGCGGCGTGATTTGCACTCGGCACAAGCCGCCATCGTGGTCAATCCCGCGTGGCGCCTGGTGTGGGCACTCGCCACCCTCAAGGACGCCGACGACAATATTCTGATTGACCATTTCAATCAACACGTGTGCGCGCCGACCGCAGCCGAGATGCAAGCCCTCGCGACGATTCCGTACGATGAAGAACAAGTCAAAGCCGAGTTGGGAATCCGCGCGTTCATCCGCAACCTCAGCGGCATCGCGTTACTCAAAAAATATTTGTACGAGCCAACGTGTACGATTTGTGGTTTGTACGCGGGCTATATCGGCGAAGGTTCGAAAACGGTTCTGCCGAATCACGCATTTGCCAAGATTGATTTTCGCCTGGTGCCCGATCTAACACCCGATTTGGTGGTGGATTTGCTGAAAAAACATCTGGCGCGACGCGGCTTTGATGACATCGAAATCAAACTGACGGAGACCGGCGAAGAGGTCGCGCGTTCACCACTCGATTCTGCCATCGTGCGCGCGGCGATACGCGCTGTCAGACAGGTGTATCACCAGGACCCCATTGTGTATCCCACGATGGCGGGTAGTGGTCCGATGTATCCGTTGTGTCAGGCGCTGGGAATCCCTGCAGTGAGTGCCGGCGTGGGCTGGCACGATTCGCGCACTCACGCTCCGAATGAAAATATTCGCCTGACCGATTACTTTGAGGGGATTGCCTTTGTGCGCGCGTTGATTGATGAATTCGCAAAAGGATAGACGTGGTACAGCACGAAATCTTTAAGGAGGCTCGTTTTGTTGTCCCTCTCCGTTAAAGAATTGCTAACACAGGTGCAAACGCGTTAAAGTATGGTATGACAGCCCCAATGGATGAGCCGATACTGTCCTATCGCGCGGCGTGGGTAGAAGTCAATTTAGCGGCGATTGAACACAACACGCGCCGCCTCGTCGCTCTGGCAGGCGACGCGCAGGTGCTAGCGATTCTCAAAGCCAACGCCTACGGTCACGGGGCAGTGCCGGTGGCACACACTGTTCTGCGTGGTGGCGCACACTGGCTCGGTGTCGTAACGCTGGGCGAGGCGCTGGAACTGCGACGCGCTCACATCACGGCACCGCTTCTTGTCACCGGCTATACCGCACCCGCCGATGCGCCGCTTGCTGTGGAAAATGATGTGACGCTCACGGTGTTCACTCTCGATGTGGCGCGCGCTCTGGCAAAAGCCGCCCGCGCGCGCCAGACGCGCGCGCGGGTGCATCTCAAGGTGGATACCGGAATGTCACGCCTGGGTGTCGCGCCTGACGATGCGGTCGAGTTCGCGCGCGCGGTGCACGCGCTCCCCCGTCTCGAAATCGAAGGCGTGTACACGCATCTGGCTGCTGCCGATGTGGTGAATGAATGGGGCAACACCTTCACCCACAATCAGGTGGCGAGATTTGGCGCGGTGCTGGACGCGCTGGAACGTGCAGGCATTCAGCCGCGCTATCGTCACTGCGCCAACAGTGCCGCCCTGCTGCGTTTTCCGCAGGCGCGTTTTAATCTTGTACGCATCGGTATCTTGCTCTACGGACTCGATCCTGATCCCGCTGTGCCGTGTCCCGCTGATTTGGTCCCGGCGCTGGCATTCAAAGCGCGCGTGGTGTATGTGCGTAGCATCGCGGCAGGCACGTATGTCGGCTATGCGGGTATGTTCCGCGCTCCGCGACCAATGCGGATCGCGATCGTGTCGGTCGGTTATGCCGATGGCTATCGTCGCGCGCTGACGAACAAAGGACAGGTACTCATTCACGGTGTACGCGCGCCGATTGTTGGTCGCGTGGCGATGGATCAATGTTTCGTGGATGTGACTCACATCGCCGATGTGCGCGTTGGGGATGAGGTGGTACTCATCGGGCAACAAGGGGCTGAGCAAATTCGTGCCGAGGAGGTCGCTGAATGGATGGGGACGAATAATTACGAAGTGGTCACGACAATCAGTGCACGCGTAGAACGAAGATACCTCTGACGACAGACACCTCACCGATGGAGACAGGCAGACAAAAGACGAAGGACGAATGACCTTCGTCTTTTGTCATTCGTCCTGCGTCAATTTCTGGAGAACGTTCCCGCTTGTTCATCCCACACGTTAGGGAAAGAGGAAGGCTCGAGCGACTCGGATTCTTCCGCGTTCATCATCTCCTCGACCTGAGTGACCATCCACCACTCTTCGAGTGCGTTGCGCGCCACATCCCGCACATCGCGATCACGCGCCCGCGCGAGTTTTTCGAGCACCGCGTACGCCCGCGGATCGCCGGTTTCACCCAGCGCGTAGATGGCGAGCAGTCGCAAAGGCTTGCGAATCCGTTTGGTGGTGGCAAATTCGATGAGGGTATCGGTAGCCGCCGTGATGCCCAGTTCGCCTGCCGCGCGGACGGCTTCGTATTGAATCTGGGCATCGCGACTGTGTAGTTCAGCCAGGACGTACTGATCCCAGCGTTGATGTCCATGCCGTGCCATCGCCAAAAGCGCGCTCGCTTTCATCCGCCGATCCGGATGATGATACGCCCACTCGATCAATTCTTCCACCTCGGGATCATCACTGCGAAAGGCGAGGGCTTCTATCGCATGGCGGCGCACCGTGAGCGATTCGGTGACATCGCGCGCGACACGAAACAGAAAAGCGATCACACGCTCATAGTCCTCTCGCGTAATGTCCTCTTCCCACAGATCGGTCCAGTCGTCAAGGCGCGCTTGTTCACCTTCGTACACGTAACGTCCCAGCGCGGCGATCGCCTGCGCGCGCACATTCACGTACGGGTCGTTGGTGGCAAGTCGCATCAGCACTTTGATCCAGCGCAGATCCGGATCGTTCCAGAGGCACGCAATCGCTTCGGCGCGCACCTGAGCGTCGGGGTCCTGGAGCAAGGTATGCAACAGACGCTGCGCCTGTTGATCGAATGGGCGATAGCCCTCTTCCAGATCGGCGAGATAGGCGAGTTTAGCGCGTTTGGACATACGGCTTGGTACAGCCATACGCTTACGTTCTCCTAAAAAACAAACTTTTGGCTCTATTCTATCACGAATAGCCATTTTTGCCAATCGCTAGAATTTCTCCCAGCGGTCGGCGACTTTTTGCATGACCTGTGGCAAGGCGGTGTATTCCATCTCTTCTAACGGCAAGCGATGCGGTTCAAAGGGTCCGTGTCGCCGCAAGTGATCGGCAAGCAGATTCGCCTCGCGCCGGGCTTCGTCCCACGATGGATCATCGAACATATCACGCGGTCCAATGAGTTTACCCTCGCTCAGTTGAAAGCCCAGACAAATCACGCGCGGTGGGCCATCGAAGCGAGAGGGGGTGGCTTGCTTTTGCGCGACCGGCATCAGCGGACCATAGTGCGAACCGCGCATCCACCCTTCGATGATCCACGGATAGCGGAATGGCTCTAACACTTCACCAATCGCAGGGAACTGGTGTTGTGACCGTACAATCAACACCGGATCGTCCTTGCCGACGTACTTGCCGGCGATGAGTGACAAACGCTCGGTCGAAGACACGGCGCCAATGGTGCCATCGAAGCGTGAAAAGACATGCTTGACGGTAAAGCGGCTGGGTGTTCCGATGAACATCAAAAGGTCATACATCTCTTCAGGAGTATCGAAGAAAATCCTTTTGTGTTCGCGAATGTCATGCACCTCGAAGCGAAAACCTTGATGCAGCGACGGGGAGATGATCAGCCCGGCGGTGTTGAACGGATCAACGAACATTTTGAAGAGCGGCAGATTCCATGAACCCGCCGATGTCTTGTCTGCCATAAAAATCAGGACAGGTTCGGAGGTACGTTCTTCCAACTCCATCTCTGCCACTCCCGGTCCCTGCCCTTTGACATTGCCCGAAAAGGCATCGGTGAGCAAGTCTTGCCCGGCGCCGTACAGTTTCAACTGTTTGGCGACTTGAGTGCCTGTCATAAAAGTATCCCATGCCAGGCGATGAATACCCGGGTTATCTACCCCCAGGGTGTGCGTGAGGATGAGTTGCAAATCATCACCGCACGAAGTCACATAATAGTCAATCAGTTGCCCATTTTGTTTGGCGACGGCAAGACTGGCGCGGGCAGATTCTTCCAGCGCGGGATGAATGGCGGAATGCCCCACCCACCCTCCAATGTCGGCTTTGATCACGCTCAATGTGATCTTCATTTCCTCCACTCCGTTGTGCAGAAATTTTCTCTCTGTCCCTCAGGGGGCAACCTTGCACTAGTATCTTACACCGAACTTGTCTTTGATGCAAATCCTAACTATTTAAAAAGATGTGCTTGACGTCAATGCGCGCGCGTTATATAATCAGAATAGTAGTCGTATTTTTTGAGGAGTGATGCCAATGACCACAGAGAAAAAACCTTCGCTACTTGTACGTGTGCGCGGTGTATTGCGCGGACCGGTACTGGTCGGCGTGATCGCCGCGCTGGTCGCTATCGGCTTGTCCGTCTTTGGGATGATTCGCAATCCCGAAGGCATCCCTGTCAACCTTCGTTCATTACTTTTAGTGGTAGTACTGGCAGGTGGCAGTTGGGGCTTGATCGCCTGGGCAATCGCTACGGCAGCGGTTGAAGCCGGCAAGGATGAGGTTTCAAGTTAAAAGTTTCAGGTTTCAGTTAGATGGTTTCAAGTTGGCAAGTTAGAAGGTTTAAATTTTCGTAACTATTCAGCCCCGGGCATCGCTCGCTGTCGGTTAGAAACCGACGGCTAACACAAGCCGATGGCTGAGCCTGAATTTCGCCGTCGTGCCCAGGGAACAACCCCACTCATCCCCCTGCCCCCTTCTCTCCCCGCATAGCGAGAAGGGGGAGACGAGAGCGGGAAAGTGGACGGGCGGCTTCGCCGCCCAATCCACTCCCCCTGTAACCTGCAACCTGAAACCTAAAACGAGGATACTATGAAAGCTGTTGTGATGGCAGGTGGCGAAGGGTCACGTCTGCGCCCACTCACCCTGAATCGGCCCAAACCGATGGTGCCGATGGTCAATCGTCGCGTGATGGGACATATTCTGGAACTGTTGCGGCGGCATAATTTTGCAGAAGCGATTGCCACGTTACAGTATCGCGCCGATGACATTCAAAATTATTTCGGCGATGGTTCGCAATTTGGCATCCCCTTGAGTTACTCGGTCGAGCCGCATCCACTCGGTACGGCGGGCTCGGTCAAGTATGCCGAAAAATATCTCTCGCGCGACGAGCCCTTTCTCGTCATTAGCGGCGATGCCGTCACCGATTTCAATCTCATGGAGATTGTCGCGTTCCACCAGCGTGTCGGCGCGGCGGTGACGATCACCCTGTATCGCGTGCCCAATCCGTTAGAGTACGGCGTCATCATCGTCAACAACGAAGGGCGCATCACGCGCTTTCTCGAAAAACCATCGTGGGGCGAAGTGATTTCCGATACGGTCAACACCGGCATCTACGTCATCTCGCCAGAAATCCTCGATGAGATCGAACCCGATGTGCCTTTCGATTTCAGCAAAGATTTGTTCCCGCGTCTGATGCAAAAAGGTGTGCCGTTGTACGGCTATATTGCCAATGGCTACTGGTGCGATGTAGGGAATCTTGCCGAGTATATGCGCGCGACCGCCGATGTACTTTTGGGCAAAGTGAATGTGGGTGAAATTGCACCTCATCTGGGCGGCGGTATCTATGCTCAGGAAGATGTGGAGATTGCACCCGACGCGCAGTTGTTCGGTCCCATTTTTCTCGGACGCGGCGTCAAGATCAAAGGGGGTGTTGTCATTCACGGTCCCACGTCCATCGGCTCGTTCACGATTGTGGATAATCGCGTCCACATTGACCGGAGCATCATCCTGCGCAATTCGTACATCGGTGAGGGGGTAGAACTGCGCGGCGCGATTATCGGACAACGGTGCAGTGTGCGCTCGCGCGCGGTGATCTTTGAGGGGGCAATCGTCGGCGACGAGAGCACCATCGGCGAAAGCGCGGTGATTCATCCGACGGTGAAAATCTGGCCCAACAAAGAAGTAGAAGCCGGCGCCACGGTGAAATCGTCATTGATCTGGGGCGCGCAAGCGCGGCGCACGTTGTTTGGACGCTATGGCGTGACCGGCCTGGTCAATGTGGACCTCACGCCCGAATTTGCCGCGCGCCTGGCGGCGGCGTTTGGCGCGACGTTACCGCGCGGGTCATTCGTGACGATGAACCGCGATTTGCATCGCGCCGCGCGAATGATCAAGCGCGCAATGATTAGCGGCTTTCCATCGGCAGGGGTCAATGTGCAAGACCTCGATTCGGTCCCGATTCCGGTGGCGCGCTATTACACAGCGGTCAGCGGCGCGGCGGGCGGCGCGCACGCGCGCATTTCGCCGTTCGATCAGCGCGTCGTGGATATTCGCCTGTTCGACAAGAACGGCTTTAATCTCACCAAATCCACAGAGCGCAGTATCGAAAACATTTTCTTTCGCGAAGATTTTCGGCGCGTCTCGTTCGACGCGCTCGGCCGAATCGAAGAGGTAGGCACGCTACCGATTCAACGCTATCAGCAAGGTTTCTTGAGCGCGTTGAATCTCGAAGCCATTCGCGCGCACGACTTTCGTCTGGTGGTGGACTATGCCAGTGCTCCCACGGCGTTGGTGATGCCAGCCATCTTTGCCGAATTGGGTTGCACCGTCATCGCGTTGAATGAACGACTGGACGAGACCAAGATGGCGGTGCCCGCCGATGCGTTTCAACGCGGCATTGATGAACTGGCCGCCATCACGACCGCGCTCAAAGCCGATTTGGGGTTGCGCTGGGATGTCGCGGGAGAACGCGTGTGGCTGGTAGATGATCGCGGACAGAAATTATCGGGTACGGTCACCGCCGCTGCCTTGGCGGAACTCGCGCTGCGCGCAACGGATCGGCATCAGCCGCGCGTGCTCGCCGTGATGGTGAATCAACCGCATCTCTTCGATGACATTGCGGCGCGCCACGGCGCGCGCGTGCGACGGACGCGGCTCGATCCACAGGATTTGATGGTTGCAGCGGTGGATACCGATGTCATTTTTGCGGCAAGTGGTGCAGGGGAATTCATCATTCCCGCATTTCATCGCTTGATTGATGCAATGTTCCCCGTCGCCAAGTTGCTCGAATATCTGGCAACCCAAAATACGACGCTGAGTGAAGTGGTGGCTACCTTGCCTCCCTATCACCTTGCCACCCAACGCGTGCCTTGCCCCTGGGATTACAAAGGCACGGTGATGCGTTTACTCAACGAACAATATCGCGATCGCATCGTCGAGCATCTTGATGGCTTGAAGATTCAACTCGGTGAACGCGCGTGGGTTTTGCTGGTGCCCGATCCTGATGAACCGGTGTTCACCGTGTACGCCGAAGCCGAGTCGCCGGACCACGCCACGGCTCTGGCAGAGCACTATGCGCGCGTCATTGACGGCTTGCGCACCTGAACACTGAACACTGAAAACTGACCACTGAAAACTGAACACTGACCACTGCCCTATGCCCCCAACCCTCGATCTCCTCTTCTTTGAACTGTCCACCTATAGCGCGTTCGTCCTGCTCGGTATAGGTACGGGGTTAGGGGTAGCGTTTGGATACGTGCGAAAACGCGCGCGGCGCACCATTTCCCCTCCCGTTTTTCTCAGCGCCGCGCTGATTGTTTTTGTTGCGGCATGGCTGGGCGCGCGCGCGTATCACGTCGCGCTGAACTGGGACTATTACTCTGCACACCCCGAAACGATTGCGCAATTCGGCGCGGGGGGATTGGCGATGCGCGGCGCGTTCATCGCGGGGTGTGTTGCACTGGCGATTTACGCGCGCGTGCGGAATATGCGTTGGACAAAACTCGCAGACGCCGCCGCACTTGGGCTGGCAGTGGGACAAGCCATCGGCTGGCTGGGCGCGCTGGCGCGCGGCGCAAACTATGGCGTGGTGAGTGATGCGCCCTGGGCGTTGGAACTGCCCGATGTGTATGGCCTTGTTGCACCGCGCTTTCCCTTGCAACATTTGACCAGCGGTGTATTCGCGCTCTTGTTCATCGGCTTGTTACTGCTGGCAATGTCCAAGCCGCGCGCGGGAACTGTGTTTGGGGTGTACGTGTGCGTGAGCGCGGCGGCAAATTTTGTACTCGGCTTTCAGCGCGGTGATGAAACCCTGACTGTGGGGATGTTGCGAATAGACCAGATAGTGGATATGCTTTTGTTCGCGCGGGGCGCCAGCGCGCTTGTGTGTACTCGTTTACGAAAATCGGAGCAGAGACGTCTTGAATTCACGGAATCCGTCGGTTGAGTTTGTAGATTCACCACACGCTCTCCACGCCTTGTGTGAACTGCTGGGTACGCAAACCAGCGTGGCGGTGGACACTGAAGCGGACAGTTTGTACTCCTACTTTGAGAAACTCTGCCTTGCCCAGTTCTCCACGCGCGAGGCAGATTACATTGTGGATCCGCTCGCGCTATCGCTCGAACCGTTAGCCTCTTTCTTTGCCGATGCGCGTATCGAAAAAGTTTTTCACGCGGCAGAGTACGATATTCTGTGCCTCAAGCGCGAGTATCATTTTACATTCGCCAATATTTTTGATACGATGGTTGCCGCGCGCATTCTTGGTTGGAAGCAGGTGGGCTTGGGCACGATTTTGCACGAACGCTTTGGTGTGACCCTCAACAAAAAAATGCAACGCGCCGATTGGGGACGCCGACCCTTGTCCGCTGAGCAACTCGAGTACGCGCGTCGGGATACGCACTATTTGCTCGCCCTGCGCGATCTGCAAAAGGCAGAGTTGGAGCAGCGCGGCTACTGGGAGGAAGCGCGCGAGGAATTCGAACGCCTCACCCGCGTCGAGCCAATGCCACGTCGTTTCGATCCCGACGCGTACTGGAACATCAAAGGCGCGCGCGATCTCGATGCGCAGCGTTTGGGCGCGCTGCGCGAATTGTTCCGCTGGCGCAATGAGCAAGCGCGGCGCGAAGACCGCCCCCCGTTCAAAGTGCTCTCCGATGCGCAACTGCTGCAATTGGCGCAAGAGTTACCCTCCTCGCCAACCGCGCTGGCGCGACTCGGAGTTGCCGAAGTGGCACTGCGGCGCTATAGCCACGCGCTCCTCGCGGCCATCGCGCGTGGCGCGACCGCGGCGCACCTAGCGCGTCCGCGTCCGCGCACACGCCCGGAGGAACTGATGGATTACGCGGCGCGCGCGCGGTTGAATAAACTAAAGGCGTGGCGCAAGCAGCGCGCTCAAGCGCGTGGCGTGGAGAACGATGTGATTGTCTCCAACGAAGTGTTGTATAACATTGCGCGCGAAAACCCGCGTACGCTCGAAGCACTCGCCCAGGTGACCCATCTCGGTCCCTGGAAATTGCAAACCTACGGCGAGGAAATTTTACGCGTGTTGCACAAATAGAAATCAGGTTTCCCAAGGAAACCTGATTTCTATTTGGGATTACATTTTTCTGGCAACCTGAATCACCGCGCGAATGTTTTCCTCGGGCGTGTCCACCAGCGTCACGCAGCCTGCCGCGAGGATAAAGCCACGTTCGCCGGCTTGCGCGATCGCATCGCGCGCTTGCGCAATGACCTGCTCGCGCGTTCCATCAGCGAGGACGGCGTACTCGTCAATGCCGCCCGCCATCGTTTTGGTAATGCCCGCCGCGCGCAGCATCTCGCGCGCCTCACGCAACGATGGCGCGGTGCGCCGATCGTGCCAGTTGAGCACGTCCACCGGATAGCGCATCAACTCGTCAAAGTAAATGTCCAGTCCGTGAATGTGCAGCAAGACGAACTCTGGCTTTGCCGCGCGAATTCCTTCCAGCACCTGCAAATCGTATGCCGCGCCGAACTCGCGAAATTCCTCGCGATTCACAAATTGCGCGGTCGCGCTCTGCGTTGCGAAAAAGATGGCGTCCGCGCCCGCGCGCAGGTTGGCAAGCGCAAAGCGAATCGTCGTCTCGGTGATGGCGCGCAGCGCGCGCCGCAACACGTCGGGATGTTCGCGCAAATCGTTCCATATGCGCTCTCTGGCGAGATTCTGCGCGGTGCTGAGCGGCGAAAAAATTGTTTGCAAAACGTGCGTGTCCGCGCCGATGTGTTGACGCACCAACTTGACTGTTGTGAATTCGCGAATGAACACCGGATTCGACGCATCGAGCGGCACGATCTTGTCCCAGTCTTCCAGCGATTGCACTGGCAGGGTGACGTACGCGCGCGTGCCTTCGCGATTCTTGCCGTCCACGTACGTCGCGCCGTACATCTCGCCGCGAAAACCGGACGCCGGCGTGATTTTCACAAAATCGAAATCGAATTTTTTCTGAAATTCGACAATGCGCGCGGCAAATTTCTCCGCGTGCATATCGTCGCCGGGAAAATGTCGCCACAGCGCGACCGGCACCCGGTCCACCAATTCGCCGCGCAGCGCGGCGCGGATACGTTCACGATGTTTGAGCATACGTTACCTCCAGCGGATTTTCGATTGCCGATTGCCAATTGCCGATTGCGCGTTCAAAATCGCAAATCGAAAATCAAGAATTAGCCGTCCTTCGTCACTAGAGCAATCTCCCGCACATAACCTTGCACGATGCGAAACGCGCGCACGATCGGTTGTTCGGGATTGGCGAGCGAGATGATGAGATACACTACGTCGGGATAGTACGCCTGCGCGATGTCCGTCGCCGAAGGAAAAGCGTCACTCGCGGGATGCGAATGGTAAATGGCGAGATGTTCCCAGCCGTTCGCTTCGATGTCACGAAACGCCGCAAGCAGTTCGAGCGGGTCGGCGTAAAAATTGACGCGCGGGGTGGCGTGCGTATTTTTCAGCGGATAGATTCTTAGCGCGCGATTTTCTTTGCCGCCGATAATGCCACACGCTTCATTGGGCGCAGCGTCGCGCGCGTGCGCGATGAGCGCGTGCACTTGTTCACGGGTCAGTTGAATCATCCTGGGATTTTCGATTGCCGATTGGCGATTGCCGATTTGGAGGCAGAAATGCGCGATGCTGCCATAATCGCAACGAGTTCGTTGGCTTCCTGGATAAGCGCGCTGACGAGAGTGGGTTTCATCAATCCACTCTCGATGATCAATTCCATCCAATACGCGCTTTCGTCTGCTTCTTCCTCGACCACACCGACTCTGGCAATGAATTCCGCTTTGGAACGACTGCGGCATGCCGTGCGATAATTTGCGCCCACAGACGTTCCTGCGCGCATCAATTGATTGGCAATCGCACGCCCAACGGTCGTTTTGGGCAGCGCGTCAACCAGTTTGATGACGCGCAGCGCAAAGCGTTTCGTCCGTTGCTTCAATTCTTGCTCATCCATTTCTGCTCTCCATCGAAAATGTGGGGCAAATTTGAAAATTTGCCCTACGTCCTTCATTTTCATCCGTCATGGCAGGCGCGTGTGCCTATGAGCAACTCCGTCGGAATGAACAATCGAAAATCGGCAGAGACCATTGCATAATTCATACTGAGACAAAATGTGCCAGTACACGAGTCGGTGAGAGCATCCACTCGTCGCGCTGAGACAGATGCGCGACTTGTGCAACCAGCAATATCGCGA
>DAOTYB010000269.1:0-4423 GCA_034435315.1 Anaerolineae bacterium
ATCAACTTCTCATAATGGCTGGACTTGAGGCTAATACGAATCCGCATGCTGATTCCTCCTTTTCTCCCAGATTTGCGGTTGGTCTGGTGGAAGGGGATAGGCACGCCATGCTTGCGAGTGGCGACACCATGGCTGCGGTCTATTATACCTCAAAAGTCCAAATCTTTTTCTGAAGGTCTATAGAAAGTGAGACGATGATGAGTACACGCGGAACTGTTTTACTGGCGATAGGGATGCTGGTGTTAGGTTTAGGGTTAGGCGCGGCGCTGGGAGGTGTGGCAGGGTACTTTGCCGGTCAGAACGCGAGCGCGGCGTACCGCGCGCAGCCGACGATCCCCTGGCAGTCTCCGGCACCGCTGACCGCGCCACCCACTAGCCGCACCCCGGTGATGCCGAATCTGCCGCGCGCGCTGAATGTGCTCGGCGGCGCGCGCATCGAGGAGGTGGAAAAGGACAGCCCCGCCGAAAAAGCCGGCTTGCAAGTAGGCGATGTGATTACTGCAGTGGGTAGTACCAGGTTGAGTGTCACGACCTCGCTCGCCGATGTCATCAAGACGTACAAGCCCGGCGACAAGGTGGAACTAGCCATTACGCGCGGGCGACAGACATTGATCGTGACGGTTGAGTTGGGTGCGGCGGCAGACAATAGCGCGCGACTGGGCGTCCGCTATGTGCCGCTCATTCCTGGTGGTCGCTTTCGTTTTCCAGATAGTTAACGCGAGAAAGAGGATGAGAGGGTAGTGGCGGGTGGCATAGCCGCCCGCCATTACCCCTCCTTCTATTTCCCCTTTCTCTTTGCAGAGAAAGGAGGGGGTAGATGGAAGTCGGGGGTTACATCGTCCAGAACTCGACTGAAACGTACAGCCAGCGAGATAGCGCTGGCTCTTTTTTTTGGTAACCGTTCAGGTGTCATTGCGAGGAGCGTTTTTTGCGACGAAGCAATCTCCGCGTTACGATCTTCGGTGGACAACGTTGGAGATTGCTTCGCAAAAATCGCTCGCAATGACAGAGTGGGCTGAACGATTACTTTTTTGTACGGCAACCGCACGTGGAATTTTGACTAGATTTTGACCAAACGGGTATTGCCTCACGAGCGATTTTAGTATATTCTAAATAGGGTAAATTCAAATATATAAATTACAGTATATATAAATTATGGTGGATAAACACTTGCTTCAAGAAATTCATCGGCTCCATGCGGAAATTTGTGACGGCTTGTCGGATCCGCGACGCATTGCGATTTTGTACACACTGGCGGAAGGTGCGAAAAGTGTGCTGGAGATTGCCGAGGCATTGGAATTGTCACAACCGGTCGTCTCGCGGCACCTCAAGATTCTACGTGAGCGCGGGATGGTGATTGCCGAGCGACGCGGTACAACAGTGCGATACACCCTGAGCGACAAGCGCATCATTCGCGCGCTCGATTTATTGCGCCAGGTGCTGAACGACAATCTGGAGCGCAGCGCGCATCTGGCACGTCTGGTCGTCAAGTAAAATTCACAGAGAGGAGAAACGTATGAAAAAACTGCTCATTTTGGGAGCGGGGACAGCAGGTACGATGGTGGCGAATCGAATGGCGCGCTTGCTCGATTCGTCCGAGTGGCAAATAACCATCGTGGACCAAAACGAAACCCACTATTACCAGCCGGGTTTTTTGTTCATTCCGTTCGGAATGTACAGCAAGAACGATGTCGTCAAACCCAAACGCGATTTCATTCCGCCCGGTGTGGAATTCATTCTTTCACCGATTGAGGTCATCGAACCGGATCACAATCGGGTCAAGTTACAGACAGGGCGTTATCTGCACTATGATTTTTTGGTCATTGCGACCGGCACGCAGGTGCACCCCGAAGAAACACCCGGTTTGCACGAGCACGAATGGTACAAATCCATCTACGATTTCTACACCATCGAAGGAGCATGCGCGCTGGCAAAACACCTGCGGACATGGCAGGGTGGACGGTTGGTGCTCAACGTGGTCGAGAATCCTATCAAATGCCCGGTGGCACCGCTGGAATTCATTATGCTTGCCGATTGGTTCTTTCACGAGCGCGGTCTGCGCGAGCGCGTCGAGTTGATTTATGCCACGCCACTTTCGGGCGCGTTTACCAAGCCGATAGCGTCGAAACATCTGGGCTATCTGTTGGAACGCAAAGGCATTGCCATCGAACCCGACTTTATGCTGATGGAAGTGCAACCGGATGCAAAGAAAATCGTTTCGTACGATGGACGCGAGATCGCCTATGATCTCCTTGTTACAGTGCCGCTGAACAAAGGGGACGAGGTCATTGCGCGCTCGGGACTGGGTGATGAACTGAACTATGTGCCGGTGGACAAGCACACTTTTGTTTCGCCCAAATATGCCAACATCTTTGCACTGGGGGATGCGGCGTCTCTTCCCACCTCCAAAGCCGGTTCGGTCGCGCATTTTGCCGTAGAATGTTTTGCAGAAAACTTTTTGCGCTACATTGACGGACTGGACATGTTGCCCACTTTCGATGGTCACGCCAACTGTTTCATCGAGTCCGGGTTTGGCAAAGGGTTGCTGATTGATTTCAACTACGATGTCGAGCCGTTACCCGGTCACTATCCGCTACCTGGCATCGGTCCCTTTTCGCTCTTGCAAGAATCGGAGATGAATCACTGGGGCAAGATGTTGTTCCGCTGGATTTACTGGAACATTCTGCTCAAGGGGCACGAGTTGCCCTTGCCGGCACGAATGAGTATGTCGGGCAAGTGGAACTCGTAGGGGGTGCCGATGGAGCCGACAATCACCCAACTCAATGAAAAGATGGATGCACTCGCCGCGCAAGTGGCGTATCTGACCGAGCAAGCCCGACGCGCGGAACGGAGCCGCCTTGAGCGCGACGAGTTGGTGCGCGATCTCACACCGATCGCCAACGAGGCGTTCCGCTTGACCGTGCAACAGTTGGAAGAGATTCAAGGGTATATTGACTTGAGCGATCTGTTGCGCCTCTTTAAACGTCTCTTGCGTAACGGTCGCAATCTGGAAAAGATGCTCGACCAACTCGAAAGCGCGCTGGATTTGCTCGAAACGCTATCGCCGATTTCCGATGAAATTATGGGCAAGGTTGTGAACACTCTGGAAGGTCTAGAGCATAAAGGATATTTCGCCGTCGCGCAAGGCGGCATCCAGATCGCGGATAAAGTAGTTGCAACCCTCACCGAACCCGCCCAGCCGTTAGATACGTCGCTTGTCGCGCTCGCGCGCCAGATGAACGATCCATCGGTGCGGCGCGGGCTGGCACTGCTGCTGCGCGTGCTGAGTATCGTGGGCGCGCAGGTGGACGCCGATGGCAGACTGGCATCGGCTGCTTCGAACAAACAAGCACATTAAATTTTTTTCAGGAGGTAACCTATGGCAACCAAAACCATTGCGGGCAAAACCGTACAGGTAAACGACGAAGGGTTTATGACAAACCCTGCCGAATGGACGAAGGAGATCGCGGTGGAACTGGCGAAAGAGGAAGGCATTACCGAATTGACGCCAGCGCACTGGAAGGTCATCGAGTATTGTCGGCAATTTGGTGCAAACGGTGGCAAAGCCCCCACCCTGCGTCAGATCACTACCGCGACCGGTATTTCGACCAAAGACATGTTTACCTTGTTCCCTAAAGGTCCTGCCAAAAAAGTGGCGCGAATTTCAGGGCTTGGTAAACCGGAGGGATGCGTCTAAAAAATGTGTGATGGTCGGCGGGTATCCGTCGGCAGTCGTATTTCAAAAAAGGAGCATCAAAAATGGCAGAGCAAAATCGCAAAATCGCGTTCATTTGTTCCAAGGGCAACCTCGATATGGCGTACCCCGCGCTGGTGATGGGCTGGGCAGCGCTCGGCAACGGTATTGACGTGACAATCTTTTTCACGTTCTGGGGCCTGGACTTGATCAACAAAGCGCGCGTGGATCATCTGGAAATCCCGCCGATTGCCAACGCGAGTATGAAGATGAATATGATGGGCATTCCCGGCTACATCGGCATTCCCCAAATTGCTGGCATCATTCCGGGAATGACACCGTTTGCGACGGCATTGATGAAGAGCAAAATGAAGGCACTCGGCGTTCCCACCGTGCGCGAGTATCTGCAAATGTTGGTAGATGGCGGTGCCAAACTGTACGCCTGCAAAATGTCCGTAGATATGTTTGGCTTGAAACAGGAAGACTTTGTCGAAGGCGTCGAAGGTATCGTGACTGCCGGCGACTTTATGGATATGACCGAGGGCGCGCAGATCATTTTCATCTAAGTCTTTTCCGCTTGGTAGGGGGCGAAAGATTTTTCGCCCCTGTTGGGCGAAAAATCTTTCGCCCCGACAGGATAATTACTCAGCCGTGCCATCCATCGCGACGCAATAGCCCCACCCCCTAGCCCCCTCCCCACGCCGCTCTGCGGCGTGGGGAGGGAGAATC
>DAOTYB010000270.1:0-2934 GCA_034435315.1 Anaerolineae bacterium
CCCTCCCCGTTGGGGCGAAAAATTTTTCGCCCCAACGGGGAGGGGAAGTCAAAGGACGGGGTGGTGGCGGGCGGCTTCGCCGCCCGCCACCACCCCGTCATCCCCCTTCTCTCCCCGCGTGGCGGGGAGAGAAGGGGGATAGGGGGATGAGTAGGGTCAAGCCGTATTGGGCAAACCAAAATGAAAGCTTGCGACCGTTGAAGGTATAAGATAGATTCCTAGTGGAACCTGTATGTTAACACAAAATTCACATGCCGATTCATCGGCAAGCCCATTCCACTCACCACATCGCTCGGTTCGTTGGCGATGCGCGCAAAGTACGGACCATTTTGTAAAGCAGGACTCAACATTGCCCAGATGGGACAATTGGCTTGACCGCTAGCATCAGTCGTGACGTACGCTGGAGCATCCTGAGGTGGACGATCTTTCCAATCTACGATAAGGCGCACTCCCGGCGCAGCGGTACCATCGGCTTTGAGTAATTGAAAGTAGATGTGATGCCTGCCGCCAGACTCGGTTTCGTCTTGATACACTGCTGACACCAGGCGCCACGCACGCGCTTCTGGCGCGCGCGTCAGTTTCACGCCGAGCGCGTCGAGACGCGCGTCCCATTGCAAAGGTGGCAGCCCAGACGATTCACTCACGGTGACGGTCACACTCGATTCTTTTGTGCTGTTGTCTTCAAAGACGATGCGGAGGATGTACGTCGTCGTTTGAGTTGGCGTCACCACGCGCGTACCGCTTGCAGCGACCGTTTCGCCGTTCAACGTGACGCGCGTCGCGCGCGTCACCTCCCAGCGCAACGTTGCCGATTGACCCGCCGTGATCGTGCTGGGGGTCGCGGTAAACGTGAACGTGGGCGCGGGCGCGACGGTGATGCGCTGGGTCCCCTGACGATCTAGCAACCACGCGATTTTTTCGCGCACGAGTCCCACCCAATAGTTGCCCGCGCGCGGCGTCTTGAGACGGATCGCGCCGGTGATGGTGCGCGATTCGCCGGATGCAAGCGGCGCGCCGAATCCCCAACGATACGGGTGATCAATCGTGAACACGCCGCGCCCATCGAAATCAATGCCCACGCGATATGCGCCGTGCGCTTCGCCAAAACCGCGCGTGCGAAACGTATCGCCCTCTTCGTACACAAAACCGGGATCGGGGCCTTGCGTGGGCAGAGTGTTCGGCGTACCATTTTTGACAGTGATGCTGACGTTCAACACCTCGCCCACGTACACCGTCGTTGGCGTCAGAGTGACGTCGGTGATTTCGACGACGCCGCTCAAACCGCCGGTCACTGTAATCATCTGCTCACCTTGCCGGTCTTGCAACCAGGCGACCAGTTCGCGCACGATGCCTGCCCAGTATTTTACCGCGCGCCCGGTTTTCAGACGGATCGCGCCGGTGATGGTGCGCGATTCGCCGGGCGCCAGCGGTGCTCCGAATCCCCAGCGATATGGATGGTCAATGATGGATGCGGCGCGTCCATCGAAATCAATTCCGACGCGATAGGCGTCGCGCACTTCGGCAAAACCGCGCGAGCGAAACGTATCGCCTTCTTCGTACACAAAACCGGGATTGGGTCCCTGCGTTTGTAGCGTCTCGGCAGTCCCGTTGACAACGGTGATGCTGACGTTCAGCAAATCGCCCGCGCGCAGCGTCGTAGGCGAGAAGGTAACGTTGGTGATGCGGAGTGTGCCTGCGGGTGTGACCGTCAGCGTTTGCGTCAGCGTTTGGGTGGTGTTGTCGTCGAACGTGACTTGCAAGGTGTATGTTGTTGTTTGCGCTGGCGCAACGGTTCTGCTGCCGGACGCGTCGACGCGTTGACCGTCGAGGCGCACCTCGCGCGCGTTGGGTATGTCCCACCGCAAAGTGGCGTTTTGCCCGGCAATGATGGTGCGCGGGGTCACACTGAACGTCGGCTCAAAAGTTGGCACGGGCCACGGTTTGGGCGTGACCAGACCGCCGCCGCTCTGCTGAACGTACGCGGCAAACAGATGAATCATCGGCGCGAGTTCGAACGAGGGCCAGGCGCCATCGCCCCATTGAAACACGGTCGCGCCAAGAACGTACGGGTCTTGCATCAGCGCGGCATCGTACTGCTTGAGGATTTCGAGATACTGTTGCTCGCTCACTTTGCCGCGATAGCCACCGGTGCGCGGGTCGCCGTTATCGTCCCAGCCGGCTTCGGTGATGATGACCGGCTTGCGCGCGTGCGCGGGGAGCGCGCGCTCGAACTCGCGATAGCGACGCCAATCGGTTTGTCCACCGTTTTGTTTGTAATACTCGTGAAACGCGTGCACGTCCACCGCCGCTGCCGCGTCAACCAGATGCGGCAACACGATAGACCATTTGTCTGGCGTGGGATTGCCGGTGGACCACGAAAAACCGGCGACGAGTTCACCCTCGTTGTGCATCAACTCGGCAAAACGAACAAACCACCGATTGAGCGCGCACGCGTCGTCCGCCGTTTCCACAATCGGTTCGTTGATGCCTTCCCAGATGATGCCACGTCCGCGCAGTTTGTTGAGCGTGTCTCGCATTTCGGCAAAAAAGCGATCCGCCGGCTCGCGATAGTCGCGCGCGCTATAGTGCCGATAGACGATGAGCGTGTTGGGACAGCGCCGGCGAATCTCGTCAATGTTCATCTCCGACGATTGGTTGAAGATTTTGACGATGCCCGGTTGCATCCGTTCCAGCACGTCAAACACGTTGCGCGGATAACTGTTCAAATGGACGGAAAGTTTGGATGGCATTGTCCCTCCTGGTCAAACGTGCCAAAGATGCCAAAGATGCCAAAGGCTTTTTGTAACTACTCAGCCACCGACATCACTCGCTGTCGGTTAGAAACTGACGGCTAACGCAAGCCGATGGCTGAGCCTGAATTTCACCGTCGTTGTACGGGCAGAAAATCTTTTTGCCTTTACGGGAACAACCCCA
>DAOTYB010000271.1:0-1808 GCA_034435315.1 Anaerolineae bacterium
ATTGCAGCCGCAGTTCCAACGTCTCAAGCGACGACGAAATATGTTCACGATGTTGTGAACCCTATCTGACCTAAACGAATCTCAAAAAGTGTTCACGATGTTGTGAACCCTGACACCTAGTGCCAAACTCGGTCTGTAGCAGACATTGTATGCGAAAACCTTATTTCCGATAAAGTCTATTGAATGAGGAAAAGGAGATTCCCGTTGCGTTCCAAATGGAGTAGCTTTGCACCAAAAAGTGTACGGTAGTGAAATTTGGTTTCGGTCGGTGTACTTGTGGGGCTTTGGAATGTTATTAGAGTGGCGCTTTGGTTGATTGATGGACGTGAAATGTCTGGTGCCAATACGTTGCGATGTAAATAGATGCATCGCAGGCTTCTCTAGGATATTCTACCCTACCATCGCCGCGCTCACTTTTCGCGACGACGCGCGCGCGCTCACGCGCGGCGAAATCGCGCTGATGCTCGCGTTGCATCTCGCGGGACTGGCGGCGGTGTGGCGATACTTGCATCAACCCATCTGGCTCGCTCTGCCAGCGCTCGCGCTCTTGCTCGCGCTACCCGCGCTGCAAGCGTATCGCGCGCGGCGCGCGCTCGCGGTCGAAACGCTCGCGCCGCTCTTTTTTCTCTACATCGTTTTGCTTGCGCGCGTGATAACCGTGTGGTTCATCCGCGCGCCGTTACCTTACCAAGATGAATCCACGCTTGCCGATGCGCGCCTGCTCGTCTTTCAGGTTGAACTTGCCATCATCGCCGCGCTCGTGTACACTGTACTTGTCCAAATTTCACGCATCAACAACAGGAGGCAGGAGACAGGAGGCAGTAGGCAGTTCTCTGCCACCTGCTGCTTGCCACCTACCTCCTGCCAACTGACACACACGCATCACGCATCACGCTTTACGTTCCTCGCGCTCACACTTGCACTCGCCGCGCTCGCGTGGTTTGCGGCGGAGACGCTGATACATCGCACGCGCGGCGTGACGGCAACTGATCCGTACGCGTACGTGCAGATGGCGGTTGACCTTGCCACGCGCGGCACGTTCTTGCACGCGTTCCCGCTCTTTGCTGAAATCAAGGACCTAGGAATCAAGTGGTATCCGATTCAACACATCGGTTATCGTTTGTTCGAAAACGAAACGGGCAGCGCGGCGACAGTGTGGCCCCCCTGGGGTTCGGTGTGGCTGGCGCTGATGTATCGCGTGTTTGGCGAGGATGGATTGTACATCGCGACACCGCTTGCCGCGCTTGCGTCGCTCGTCGTGGTGGGATGGTTCGCGTGGGAATATGTTCGCGCGCGCCTGCTCCTCGAACGCGCGCTTGTCGCCGCGATTTCGGTGACGCTACTTGCGACGTCGTGGGAGATGGTGGATCGTGCGCTTGTGCCACTGGTGGACGCGCAGGCGCAATTGTTTTCCACGCTGACGATTCTTTTGGCGCTGGTATGCAGCAGGCAGTATGCACTAGGCAGTAGGCAGTATGCAGTAGGCAGTCTGCCGCCTGCCACCCGCCACCTGCCTCCTGCCATCTGCCTCCTGCTGACTGGCGTCGCACTGGGCGCGGCGTACGCGATTCGTCACACGCAACTGTTGCTCGTGATTCCGATTGTGATCGCCGTAGCGATGACCAATGACCGACGACCGACGACCGTGGCGACGGTCAACGGTCGAGTGAATGTGCGCGCCTTGACACTCATCGCGCTGGGCGCGTTCATCGTCGCGTTGCCCGATTTGGTGTATCATCAGCAAAATTTTGGTCATTGGCTCACACCCGAATCGCACGAACTCAAACATTTCGCGCTGGCGAATGTGT
>DAOTYB010000272.1:0-27093 GCA_034435315.1 Anaerolineae bacterium
CCCTCACCCCCTACCCTCTGCTTCCCCCTCCCCACGCCGCAGAGCGGCGTGGGGAGGGGGCAAGGGGGTGGGGCTATTGCGCCTCGATGATGGCACGGCTGAGTAATTACGTGCAGACTGAAGTGTCCATCGTTTCATATCCTGCTACGGAGAAGGTTTACGTATGATCCCATGCCGATTCCCGCACAAGACGTGTTGAGGTCGTGATGTACAAAAATCATCGTATCTCACTGGTGATGCCGTGTTACAATGAAGAGAACGGTTTGGTTGAAGTGTTCCGCGACCTCGACCGCAACATTGTGGACGAAGTGATCGCGGTGGACAACAACTCGACGGATCACACCGCCCAGGTGGCGCAACGATTTGGCGCCAAAGTGATTCACGAAACCAAGCAGGGCTACGGCGCCGCCTACAAAGCCGGTTTGCGCGCAGCCACCGGCGACATCATCGTCACGATGGATGCCGACGGCACCTATCCGCGCAATTTCATCCCGATTCTGCTCGACGTGATGATTGATGAAGGGTTCGATTTCATCACTTGTGATCGCACCGGACACAAGGACAAACCCAGCAACTGGTTGCGTGTCTTTGGCAACGATGTGCTCAACTTGTTCATTCTGATTTTGTTCTGGTTCCGCGTGCGCGATTCGCAATCGGGAATGTGGGTGTTTCGGCGCTGGATTCTGGCACACCTCAACTTGACCAGTGACGGGATGGCGTTTTCGGAAGAAATCAAACTGGAAGCGATGTCGAAAAAGAAACTGATTCGTTCGATCGAGTTGCCCATCTACTACAAAGAGCGTCACGGCGTTAGCAAATTGCGCATCTGGCGCGATGGCTTTTACAATTTGTTCTTTCTCTTCCGCAAACGTTTTGGCTTGTTACCCAAAGTGCCGCCACTGATCGAGCCCAACGATCCGAATTTGCAAAAACGCTATAACGCGTAGAAAATAAGCGGGCAATTTTCAACTGCCCGCTTTTTTTGCGATTATGCTTCGTACCCTTGTCGCGAGAACGACCCGGATGCTATGCACGGCAACACCGCGCGCTTTTTCTGAAGACCAAAGACGAAAGACGAAGGACGAAATGTGTCGTTCGTCGTTCGTCCTTCGGCGTTTCGCAAGCGCGGTTTGCGCCGGCGTGTGGTACACATTGCGTAACCACCCCTTGATGATTTTGCTGGTGAGTTTTGTCGCGCTCGCGTCGTTCTACTCGCTCATCATTCCCTTGTTCGAAGGACCCGACGAGGACAATCATTTTCGCTATGCCAGATTCATTGCCAATCAGCGTGCGTTGCCGGTGCAACAGTTCGAGCCGGGTGGCGGTGTAGCGGGCCATCAGGGTTGGCAACCGCCGCTGTACTATGCGCTCGCCGCGCTCGTCATCGCGCCGATAGACACATCGAATTACGAACAACTCTTGTGGCGTAACTATGCGGTAACATTCGTCGGTGATCCATCCTGTTGTGGGCGCAATATCTACTTTCACACTGACGCTGAAAATTTTCCGTACACGCGGACGACGCTCGCTGTCCACCTCGCGCGCCTTCTCTCGATTCTCTTCGGCGCAATCACGGTGTGGGCAACGTATCACATCGCTTTTACAGTACTCAACGCAGTACGCACTACGCAATACATAGTATCCCACCTTGCGCTCGCGTGTGCCGCCGTCGTTGCCTTCAATCCCAGTTTTCTTTTTATCAGCGCGCTCGTTTCCAACGATGCGCCGCTTGCCGCGTTCTCATCGCTCGTTCTGCTGATGTGGGTTACGTTGCTGACCGGCAGAATTGCACTCACGTTGAAATCGGCGGCGATTCTCGGCGCGCTCATCGGTTTGGGCATTCTGACCAAGACGACCGCGCTCGGCTTGATTCCCTTTTCGATGCTAGTGCTCATCATCGTCGCGTGGCGCGCGCGCGATGCGCGCGTTGCCATCGTTGGGAATGTGGCGATACTCGCGGCGATCGCGCTCATCAGCGGTTGGTGGTTTGCGCGCAACCAAATTTTGTATGGCGATCCGCTGGCGTATCGGTTGATGACGATTTCCGCGCTTTTTCCGCGCGCGGGCGAACTGACACTTGCCGAGTTGTTGCAGATTTCGCTCCCGTGGCTCTGGCAGACCTTCTGGGGCGGACCCACACCTGGCGATTTTTCGCCGGTCATTCTCGTCGTGCTGGCAATCCTTGCGGCGTTGGCAGTCATCGGATTTACGCTTCACGTATTGCGTATTGCGTATTGCGTGTGGCAGGTTGCGTTTGTCATTCTTGCCGCGTGGTTGGCTTTTATTCTTTCCGCGCAAATCCAATTCATTCGCACGACGACTGGCGCAGATCAGGGGCGTTACTTGTTCCCAGCCATCGCCGTGATTGCCTTGATTTTCGTGGTAGGGCTAGCAGAACTTGTTTCACGTTTCACGTCTCACGTTTCGCGGTTCGCGTTTCACGTTTCACGTTTCACGTTTCGCGTTTCACGCTTTGGCTCATTGGCTCATTGGCTCATTGGCTCATTCTTCGCGCTCGCGCTCTACGTTCCCTTTGCCTACACTTTGCCGGCGTACGCGCGCCCCGTGCTCCTTTCGCCCAACGATCTCGCGCGCATCACGCATCCGTTCACGGCAACATTCGCGGAGGAAATCGAATTGTTGGGGTACGACGTGGACGCGCGCGCGATCAAACCGGGTGAGACGTTACGCGTCGCGCTGTACTGGCGCGCGCTGGCGCCGATGCGCGAGTCGTACCGCGTCTTTGTTCACGTCGTTGGCGCGGAGAATCGCCGCGCGGGTGGCGTGGATGTGATTCCCGCGCGCGGCGCGTTTCACACGGTGTACTGGAAACCCGGCGATACCTTGCGCGATGTTGTTCACATTTCCATCGCGCCTGATGCATTGCCGGGCAAGTACACGCTTCAGGTGGGACTGTATCCGCTGGGCAAGGTGAATCAGCCGTTGACGACGCGCGAAGGAGACGAACGCGTCACGATCGGCACAATCAAGATCGCGCCGCGCGAAACGCGCGCGTACGCGCCGCGCGTGCGCGTGGATGCAAATTTTGCGGATCAAATCGAACTCATCGGTTACGATGCAAATGTCGCTGGCGATCAACTCTGGCTGGTTTTGTATTGGCGCGCGCGCGTCGCGCCCGAACACGATTACACCGTGTTCGTCCACACGCTTGATGCCGGGGGGGACATTGTCGCGCAAGTGGATCGGCAGCCGCAACCGTATCCCACGTCGTTGTGGGACGCGGGCGAGCAAGTGCGCGACGAGTACACACTCACGTTGCCGGCATCGGCACGACGCGTGATTGTGGGCTTGTATCGCGCGGAGACTGGCGAACGGTTGCAAGTCCAAAGAGAGGGACTATTCAATGACAGTGTGGAACTCGGGGTAGCGGAAGTGGTAAAATGAATCGTCAGGTCTGGATAGTACTTTTTATCCTCATTTGGGTTGGAACGGCATTGCGCTGGGTGAACCTTGCTGAGATTCCACCAGGCCTTTATCATGATGAAGCGTATTATGGGCTGGATGCATACGCGGTCGCGCGCGGCGCAGGGTTTCCAATCTTTTTCGAAGGCAATAGTGGGCGCGAGCCATTCTTTATCTATTTACAGGCACTCGTACTGTTGTTGCTCGAACCCAGCCCTTTTTCTCTGCGTCTTGTTGCTGCTTTTATTGGAATTGTCACAATACCTGTATTTTTCGTTCTTGTTCGAGTGCTCATGGCAGATTCGAAATATTCTGCAGAGTTGGCATTGATCGCGACGGCGGGGTTGGTGGTTTCATATTGGCACATGCATTTTAGCCGCGTGGGGTTCCGCGCTATCTCTTTACCACTTTTTATATGTCTGACCTTTTATTTCTTCTGGCGCGCACGCCGAACGAATGGATGGCGTGCTCACATTTTGACAGGTATATTTTTGGGAGCGAGTCTTTACACCTATCTGGCAGCCCGATTGCTTCCACTCGTCTTTGCAATCTTTTGGCTACTCGAACTGCGGGGAATTCTGTTCTCCACCAAGCATACCTCCGGGTTCTGGCGTTGGGCGCGCGGCGCCGGTGTGATTAGCGTGACAGCACTTGTTATTGCGTTGCCTCTACTCGTCTATTTTCTGAATCATCCATATGCCTTTTTTCTCCGAATTGATGAGACAAGGATAGCTGAGGTGCAAACCCTCTTGTCCAACCTACAACATATTGCCGCCGCGTTCTACCAGCGCGGCGATATAGAGTGGCGGCACGGGCTTGCTCGAAGGCCCCTTCTCGACTGGGTGACTGCTCTTCCGTTTACTCTTGGGCTATTTGGCGCACTCTTGTGCTGGCGCAAGCCTGAGTCGCGCTTGATTTTGCTGTGGTTTACCATCATGCTTTTGCCAACGATTCTTTCGCAACAAGCCCCGAACATTTTGCGCGCGATCGGTGCTGCACCCGCGATTTATGTGCTGGTCGCTTGGGGCTTTAAAGTCAGCACGGTAGCCGTGCAGCGCGTTCAGTGGCCTGTTCGAAAAATATTACTCGTAGGAGCAATCCTCGTCCTTGTCGGCAGTGGATTGATGATGTGGCGTGATTATTTTATTGTTTGGGCAAATCATAAACGCGTCTTTTATGCTTTTCAAGGAGATCGAGTCGCTCTGGCGCGTTGGGTGAACAATCAAAGCGAAAATATCATCCTGCCTATCGAGTTGTATGCCGAACCGACGATGCATTTCTTGATGCTGTCGCGCTTTTCAGAGGTACGTTCTCCTTTGGACTTGAATGATGAGGAAAGAAGCAGACTGGCTAATGAACCCACTATGGTCATTTTGCCCTTTCATCGTTTGAATGGCACACTGGTATTGTTCCGAAAAAACCAGGCCATTTTTTTGAATCCGCGTTCAGATATTGAAGATGTGCTCAGAGCCCAACCTGCACGGAACCTTTGGCAAGATCCCTGGGGCAGGACAGCCGCAGCAATCATCCCTATACCAACACAAGTACTTGAAAAGATGTTGACGCCACCTCTATTTGTTACCGCCAGAGCATATTTTGATCAGCGCTTGGAATTAGTCGGTTATGCTCTTGATGACCGTCGGATTGTACCAGGAGAGCCGTATTCGGTTACGCTATACTGGGCAGCGCGCCATTCCATGCAACAGGAGATCAAAATCTTCGTGCATTTACTTGACTCTAACGGTGAAATGGTCGCCGGGGTGACCGAGTATCTGGCGAGCGGTTATCCTATGGGCTTGTTACCACGTGGACAGGTGATTCCTGATCGGCATATCCTGACGATTGATCCTGCTTTGCGGCCAGGCAAATACTCTGTCGAGGTTGGTGTGTATCGTCCCACAAACGATTCTCGCCTGCCAGTGCAAATCAACAATGCAGATCTCTTGGACGAACGAGTTATCATTGCGCCATTGAAAGTTGCGGACCTGCAGTGTTCTACAGTGACACCGGCATCACGTGTGGATGTGCGTTTCGAGAATCTGATTGCTCTCGTGGGATTTGATATAGACACCTATCGGATACACGCTGGAGATTCTTTTGAACTCACTTTGTATTGGAAAGCTTTACGCCCCATCGGACGCAACTATACGATCTTTGTGCATGTCTTTAATGAAGTCGGCAAGATGATTACCCAAGCCGACCATCAGCCTCAGGGAGGAGTTTATCCCACTTCGATCTGGGATGCTGATGAGCAGGTGTGTGACCGTTTCGCCGTTGTGATTCCGCAGGCAACGCTGCCAGGAAAGTACACTGTTCAGATCGGGTGGTATGATGTGGCTACTGGCGCGCGTCTGCTGCGGCACGATGCCAACGGTCAAATTCTAGGCGATGCATTTGTACTAGATACCACCCTGGAGTGAAAATGACATGGATTTGGTGGTGGACGAAAAAGGTTAACATTAGAGTGTATGTCGTGCCGACATATACCCGAGAAGAATATCAGGGAGAATATTTTGTTGCTGTTGGTTTTTACGATCTGCAAACATACACGCCTCGGAATATGCGCGGTGCGCGCAGCAATGTCTTACCAGAAAATTGGGGGCACTTGTTCGAGGTAATCCGTTGATGATTCGACGAATTGTGCATACCCATTGCGCGATAGTGATCGTATTGACGCTTTTCATCTTACTGGCTTTCATCTACAGCACAACGACGCCGCTCTTTGAAGCACCAGACGAACAGTGGCATTTTGCGTTCGTGCAGCATGTTGCCACCGGGCGCGGCTTGCCGGTGCAGGTCGAACCGTTGACACATCTGGCGCGGCAGGAGGGAAGTCAACCGCCTCTGTACTATTTGCTCGCGGCGGGCGCAACATTCTGGATTGACACATCCGATTATCCCGATATTGTCTGGGAAAATCCACATTACGGCTATAACGTGCCAGGCATCATCAACGATAATAAAAATCTTTTCATTCATACGTCGTTGGAGAGTTTTCCGTATCGCGGCGCGGTGTTGGCGATTCGTCTTGCGCGTTGGTTATCGGTACTGATGGGCGCGCTGGCGGTGTTGTTCACATATTGGCTCGCGCGAGAAATATTTCCCGCGCCGAAAATCCTCGCGGCAAGCGCGGCGGCAATCGTCGCGTTCACGCCACAGTTTCTTTTTATCAGCGGCGCGGTGAGCAATGATAGTACGATTGTCGCGATGAGTGCGTTGTCGCTGTGGCTGATGCTCCGACTGCTGACAGCTGAACACCGACTGCGGATAGCATTTGCGCTGGGTATCGCGTGTGGCCTGGCCGCGCTGGCAAAGGTGAGTGGGTTGGGGCTAGCCGCGCTGGCGATGCTTGTGTTCGGATGGCGAATTTTTTCTTGGTGGTCAGAGATCAGTGATCAGAGGTCAGAGATTAGTGATCAGAGGTCAGAGATCAGAGGTCAGAGGTCAGCAATCGGCGGTCAAAAATCTGAAGTAACTGTTCAGCCCTCTCTGTCATTGCGAGCGATTTTTGCGAAGCAATCCCCAACGTTGCCTACTGAAGATCGTAACTCGGAAATTGCTTCGTCGCAAAAAACGCTCTTCGCAATGATACCTGAACGGTTACAATCTGAAATCTGTAGTCTGAAGTTTGAAATTCTACTTTTGGCTTTTGCCTTTTTGCTCGTTGCAGGATGGTGGTACGCGCGCAATCTGGTCTTGTATGGCGAACTAACTGGCACCGCGCGGATGCGCGAACTGTTCTATGTGCGTGCCGCGCCAATGCCACTCGATCAGTTGTTGGTACAGTTGCGCGAGGTGTGGGAAACCTTCTGGATCGGTTTCGGGTGGGGCAATATTCGCGCGCACCCCGTCGTTTACACCGTGATTGAGATTTTCGTTGCGCTGGCTATACTCGGCTGGATACTGAAAATTCGCAATTGGCAATTCGCAAGTCGCAACTCGCAATTCGCAATTCTATTCGCATGGCTTGCGCTAATGTTCGCCGCGTTGATCTACTGGATGCAAACAACGCAGGCACCACACGGGCGACTCTTTTTCCCGGCGTTACCTGCCTTTGCCGTCCTGATTACCGAAGGTCTGACGCAGTTACAGCAATCAATCATCAGAGGTCAGAGGTCAGGTGGTACGTTTTACGTTCTACTTTTTGTCTGTTTGCTGTTTAGCGTTTCTGCACTCGGACCGTTTGTGATTTTGCAGCCTGCCTATGCATATCCACAGACGCTGGATGCGCAGACAATCGCACAGGTCCCCAACCGCGTGGATATTTTGTACGATGACAAGATCCAATTGCTTGGCTATGATGTTTCGACGCGGCGCGTCGTGCCCGGTGAAGCGCTGGAACTGACGTTGTACTGGCGCGGACTGACGGTAATGGATGAGGATTATTCGATCGGAATTAGTGTGGTGGATGCGCAGCAGCGTGTGATTGGTACGCGCAACAGTTATCATGGACGTGGTATGCTGCCGACGCGCTTGTGGTTTGCAGGGCAGGCGATTCGTGATACGTACTGGCTACCCATTGACGTAAATGCTTCAGCAGGCATTGCTCAGATTCAGGTATCGTTGTACGAACGCATCAGCAAACGCACTCTGGTTGCGCGCGATCCGCGCGGCGAAATCATCACGCCGTTCATCGGACAAATTGAGATTGTGCTGAAATGAAATCACGTCATACATTTCACATTCCACGTTTCACGTTTCATGCTCCACGCTCTGGCTCATTGGCTTATGGGCTTACTGGCTCATTACTTGTCCTCGCGCTCTTCTTCGCTGTGTTCGCACTCTATGCGCGCACCGCCGCGCCCGGCTTGCTTGATGGTGACGAGGGCGAATTCCAGACGAACATCGCGCGCCTGGGTGTCAGTCACACCGGCTATCCGCTCTTTTTCTTGCTCGGCAAACTCTGGACGATGCTCGTCCCCGTAGGCACGCTAGCCGCGCGCGCGAATTGGTTTGCCGCGTTGTGGGGCGCGCTCGCGGTCGTCGCGCTGTATGTGTTCACGCGCTGGCTCGTCGGCAATCGCTGGATCGCGCTCCTGTGCGCGCTCTTGCTTGCCGCCTCGCGCGTCGAATGGTCGCAGGCGGTGATTCCGCGTCCGTACACGCTCAACTCGTTTTTCGTCATCGTGGTCACGGCGTTGTTCTTTTTGTGGCGCGCAGGCAAAGTGGATTTGACTGTGCCGGTGTTCGTCTTTGGTCTCTCGCTCACGAATCATCGCACGATGATCTGGTTTGCGCCGGCAATCGCGCTGCTGGTTTTATGGAAGGAACGCGGCGCGCTCTTTCAGCCGCGCCGTTTGCTTGCGCTACTCATTGCGTTCGCGCTGCCGCTGCTACTGTACGGTTACGTCTTTTGGCGCGGTGATAGCGATGTAGGCGTCGAGTTTCACCTTAAAGATTTCAACGAAATGATTCTCGCCGGCAATGCGAATCGGTGGATGTATTTTGGCGGGCTGGATTGGATCGTCCATCGCGTTACCGAGTTGTACATTCCGCTGTTGATCGAGCAATTCACGCCGCTCGGTTTCGTTTTGGGCTTGGTGGGCATCGTCGCGCTCGCGCGCGATCGCGTGCCGCGCGGGTGGCAACGCGATGTGCCGGCGCGTGAAGCGTTGGGATTCATCGCGCTCGCGAACATCGCCAACAGCGCGTTCTGTGTTTTCTTCAACACGATGGACGTGGAAAAATTTTTCTTGCCATCGTACATCACGTTCTTGTTTTGCGTCGGCATCGGCGCGGCGTTTGTCTGGGATTGGGTAGAACAAGTTAAAAGTCAAAAGTTAAAAGTTAAAAGTTCTTTGACGCGTAGTGTGTTGTTGCTGGCTGGTTTTGCGTCGGTCGGATTTTTGTTCGTCGTGAATTTTTCGCGCAACGATTGGAGTCAGCGAACCGATGTGGCGCGCGCGTGGGAGGAGAATCTCGCACTGCCGCTGGAGCAGAACGCGCTGATTGTGGGACCCTGGGAGTCGTTGACGCCGCTCGAGTACGCGCAGTATGTAGAGCGTCGGCGTACCGATTTGGAGCGATGGAAAGTGATCGTCAGGCAAGCCGAACTGGGTTTTACGCTGTATGGCTCGCGGCAAGAGGACATTCAGCGCGCGGTGCGCGCGGGGCGACCGGTCTATCTCACGGTGCATCCGCGCGAAACGGAGACACTTGGCGCGCTTGCAGACGAGTTTCGGATGGTGCGTGTGGGTGAGTTGTGGCGGGTCGTGAATTGCGAATGGCGAGTTGCAAGTTGCGGCTTGCCAATGACGGACGCGCGCGTGCTGTTTCGCGATAGCGCGGGACGCACCATCGAGTTGGTGAGTTACGCCGTGTATCCGTCACGCGATTTGCGCGCCGGCGATTTTGGGATGTTGATGCTGGCATGGCGCGCGCCAGAATCGGTCAGCGCGCGGTTTACGGTTTCGCTGCGCGTGGTGGATGCGCAGGATCGCGTCGTGTATCAGCGCGATGCGGAGCCGGCGAATGGAGCGCGTCCAACGATTGGCTGGGCGCCGGGCGAAATCGTGCAAGATGATGTGGGGTTCTTTGTGCCGGCGGACGCGGCGCCGGGCGCATATCGGTTGGTGATTGTGGTGTACGACGCGGCACGGGGGGAGGAGTTGGAAACGGCGGAGGGCGCGTTGTTTCGCGTTGCGGAATTGAAGGTGATGCCATAGCAAAAACCAGGTCTCTTGTAGAAACCTGGTTTTTTGTTATCCCACTTTTCCAATCAACCGATCCGCCGCCTGATAACCCATCTTCATCGCGATATGCGTGTTGATGTAGGCAAAGCGCCCCTGGCGTCCAGCCGTTTCGGCGTTGGCTAAACCGCCAAAAAATTCCAACAGACGCGCCAGATGTTCTTCGTAGTGCAGCGTGTAGATGGGATAAGCGTGTTGCGCGCGAAAGACGTGCATTTCAATCACATCTTCGCGCGTCAATAATTTTTCTGCAATCAAGTCGTCCAGCACGGCTTGTTTGGCAAAGTCATCATCGTTCCACACCGGATCGGTTACATCGCAACTGATTTCGGCAACCAGAAGCGTACAACCCGCAGGAATAATCGTAAACCCGAATTGCGCCAAATCGGAAATGCGATTGAACGAGTGTTGCCGAAAGTACATAAACGATGAAGGCAACACCTTGTCTTTTCGCACGAGTAGTCCAACGAACACGAGCGCGCGAAATTTCAGAGCGCGTGCCGATTGCACGATAGCGGCGTCGGGAAGTGGTTGCATCATCAAGATCGCTTCGTTGATGGGCAAGGTGTTGATGACGCCGCGACACTCGATTTGTTTGAGCGTGCCATCTTGCGTGTACTCGATGGTGTGAAGATGCCGAGCGTTGCGCAGAATGCGCGTCACAGTCGCGTTCAATTCGATACGTCCACCTTGCGCAATGACGCGTTCTCCCATTCGTTGTGTGATGAGCGAAAAACCTTGCCGCGTCGTGTACAGATTGCCTTCGACTTTTTCGACATAGCCATCGGTGTTTACAGAGCGGTTCAGACGATTTTGCGCGCGGAGACGGATCTTGTCGAGCAATTCCAGAATGTTCATTCGCGGAATGCGCTCGCGCGCGAACGCGGGTGAAAACTCGGCGGGCGTAATGCCCCAGACGGCGGTGATGTATGTCTTGAAGAACAGTTCATACAACACATTCCCATAGTATCGTCGCAACAGAGTTTCAGAAGTCTCGACCCTGGGACGCCAGAACGCGCCGATACTGAAATGCCACAGAAAACTCAACCCCGCGTGAATCACGGTGGGCAAGGGTAACTTGAACAACACATCGCGCATCGCCAGCGGAAACTTGAAATAGTTGTTCAGGAATTTGATTTTGATAGTGCGATTGTACGGAATCAATTCATCGCCCATCAACGTGGTGATGTCGTTCAGAATTTCGGGGTCGGTCGTGTGAAAAGTGTGCGGACCGTATTCGTAGGTGTTGCCGTTGATGCGAACGCCGCCTGCCAAACCACCCACGTGATCGGCACGTTCGATAAGCACCACCGGATAGCCACGCTGGGTCAGGCGCATCCCTGCCGCAAGTCCCGCGCAGCCCGCGCCGAGAATGACAATCGGTTTCGATGTGTTCATTATGCAACCCTGGAATACGCTTTGACCGTAGAAATGATTTTGTCAATGTCCGCCGAACTGAGATTCGGATGCAACGGCAAGTTCAATCCTTCTTCATTCAACTGTTCGCAATTCGGCAATTTCGCGCGCGATTGATAGATTGGATTCAGGTGCAAGGGGTGATAACGGAACGTCGTATAGATTCCTCGCTCGTACAAATATTTTGCAAATTGATCGCGTTTGCCATTCAGCACGCGCACAAAATACGTAAAGTACGAATGTTGCTCATCCGGTTCTGGATCGCGCGGCAGAGCCAACCAACTCACCTCCGCAAACTCGCGTTGATACAATTCCCAGATTTGTTTGCGATATGCTTGCAACTGATCGAGTTTACGCAGTTGCGCTAAACCGATGGAAGCGTTGATGTCGTTCGGCAGGAACTTGGGAAAGAAATCAACAATCTGATATTCCCACCAGCGCTCTTTGTTCGCCGATGCTTCAAAGCCCGATTTGCCGATGCCGCAGTAGCGCAGTGTACGCGCCCGCGCAATCAGTTCAGGGTCTTGCGCGGTAACGCCGCCTCCTTCCCCCATCGCCAGATTCTTCACCGCATCGAAACTGAATACGCCGATTGTGCCAATCGCACCGCACGATTTTCCGCCGAGTTTCGAATCAACGGCATGCGCCGCGTCCTCGATAATCGGTAAACCGAATTCTAGAATTGGTTGCATCCGCACGGGTTTGCCCGCGTAATGCACGACCATAATCGCGCCGGTCTTGCGCGAAAGATGCGGCGCGATCGTCTCAGCAGTAACGTTTTGCGTGCACAAATCTACATCGCAGAACACCGGCACACACCCCGCTAGCACGATGGCGTGCGCGCACGAGATCCACGTTAGCGATGGCAAAATCACTTCTGTCCCCGGCGCCAGATTGAGCAATTTGACCGCCATATACAAACTGTTCGAGCCGCTGTCGAGTAGCGCAAAACCGGGCAATCCCAGACGACGCGCGAATTGTTCTTCGAACAAACGCGTCTTGGGTCCGATGCCCATCCATTGCGCTTCGATACTCGTGCGAATTTCATCGAGTTCTTCCTGACCCACTTTGGAGCCGAAAACTGAAATCACGATCATCTCCTCGTTTGAATTTTTCGAAATGAACAGACCCGAAAACGCGACCACTCGAGTTGCATCTCGACATAGGTATCGTGCGATGCCATCTCGGCGAACGCGTTTTTTTGATACCACGCGCGCGCAGGATTGGTGAGCAACACGCGCGCGCGAATATCGCGCGTAAAATCAGCCGCGATGAAACTGCACAGCAGACGCAGCGCCTGGCTCATCGCGCCCTTACCCAGATCGGCACGCGCGCGAATGACGTTGTAAATATCGGCATACTGTTCGATGAGACGAAATCCCATACAACCGATGGATTCATCCGTACATTCCACAATGAACATATAATCGTGCGCGCGCGTCAGATAATTCTGAAACCATTCCTGTTGTTGTTCGGGCGTGATGATCTCTTGATAGAAAAAAGCGAACCGATGCGCGTTCTTCCACACGCGTAGATTTTCTAAATCGCTTTCTGTGATTGCGCGCAGGGTAATGTCACATTCGGGGCTGGTCAATGCAAAAGATTCTCTCATCGTGTCAACAGACGATCGAGGTAGTGGGTCGCCATCTGAGCGTACTGTTCAAGATAAAACCAGGGTTCGTTGCGCGCAATGTCCCACACGTCGAACGCATAGTTCTCCCAATGCCAGTGCCAGCGGATGCCATAATCCCACAGACCAAAGATTTGCAGAATGATGGAGTAAACGAGAGCCACCCAGAATGCACTGCGCGCGATGCCGTGCACACGCGGCAAAGCCGGGATGAGCAGAAACGTCAGATAGGGGAGCGCGTCAACGAGCAAACGTGAACCGTAGCCCCAACCGCCATCCCAGTTCTGGAACATACTCAAGAGGTACACCGAAACGACGAAAACGATCGTCGCGCAAAAATAAAAGAGCCGCGTAGATTCGCGCCACGCGCGCGATGCGCCGTACAGCGCGAGAAGAAGAAATGGCGAGTAGATGAACAGCCCGCGGCTGGGACTGAGGAACAAACCGATGATGCCGTCCATGCGCAGCCACGCCATCGTTTGCGTGAGCCCCTCTTGATAGCCAAACACGAACGGCGATCCATTGTACAGCGCGTTGTAGATCATCGCGAGTGCCGCCGGCGGAATCGCCCAGACCATCCAGCGCGCGAGCGCGGCGCGATACTCGATCAACACGTAGAGTGTGAACAGTAACGCGGCGACCACGTTGTTCGTGCGCGCGACCGTCGCGGCGGAAAAGAAGAGCGCGCCGGGCGCAACGGCAAGCGCACCGCTTTTTCTACCGCGCAACACGAACCAGACGCCAATCAGTTGGAAGAGCAGACTAGGGGTGTGTTGCCACAGCGCTTGCGACGCGGTGGACCACACGCTCGTACCGAACGCAAACGCGAGCGTGACGAGTGCGCTGGTGCGTGTATCGGCGAGTTCACGCGCGCAGAAGAAGAACATCGTCACTGCCAGCGCGGTGATGAACGCGGCGGCAAACTTGGCAGGGTAGAACACGCTCCACGGAAAAGTCAGCCAATCGCGATGCGGTTGCGCGAGCCAACCGGTGCCGAGCGGAACGCCATAGAACGGCAGCGCCAGAATCGCTGGCGCAATCGGATAGCGCGAGACCAGGCGTCCGTTCACTTCCGCGACAAAGTATGGACTGCGCCAGTTTTCGGTAAAGAACCGTTGATATTTTTCGAACGTGAAATCGCCACTCTCCAACATCACGAGGGGCAGAAAAGACGCGGCGGCAATGTCTTGCCCCGCTGACCAGAAGAATGGCTTGTGCAGCAGATTGTACGCGACGGGAAAACTATAGACGCCAAAGGTCAAAAGGAAGATGAGCAACGCGACGCGTCGTATGGACATCGAGCACATTATACAGGTTTACCCAGTGGAGTCAAAGCGAATGCTCTTTTGACAAATGCCGAGGGTCAGAATAGAATAGGTGCAAATTTAAAAACTGGCGAGGTGGGCATTGAGACCTCAAAGATCATTCACACCACTTGGAATTTCTACACGCGTGCTCGTGCAGATCGGCGCGTGTGTAATGTTAGCGTTACTTATTATCATCTCTGCAACCACGACTGTTTCAGCCCCTCAAGCGACTCTTACCACCTTAACCCCGTCGCGCCAGTTCAGTCCCTCGCGCACACCTAGCCCTAGGGCTACGGCAACACCAACGCGCGCGCTGGCAACGCCGACGAGCGTGGCGCGGCGTGTAGTACAGTCTGTCCCCGGTCAACCGCAAGTGGATGCTTACACTGTCGCGCTTTATCATTTCGACTCGCCGAATTCAGTTGCCATTGATGCCACCGGAAATTACACCGGCACGTTGCACGGCAACGCGACGATTCTTGATTCGGGACTGTACGCAGGAGTGTTACGGCTAGACGGTAACGGTTCGTACGTGCGGACGGGGCATTTGGGTAGTCTGCCACAAGGTACGATTGAGTTGTTTGTTGATTTTCACGAAGCGTGTCAGGGTGATTTTTTTACCATCTTATCAGTCGGTGGTGAATTTGGGAGTAACCACCCTGTTCTGGTCATCCGGCAACAAGTGGGGCTGATGTTTGGTATCTATAATAATGGCAATTGGCATTGGGCGGATAGTGGCATCAATGCTTGCCGATACCTGACTGGTCCTTCGGGACCGCTCTGGCCCTACGAGACGTGGCGGTTTCATCACGTGGCGGTAACGTGGGGCCCTCGTGGCATGGAGATTTGGGTGGATGGTGTTCTTCATGGAGTTGGAACAGATGCCCCTGATGATACCAGACCGTACAAGTATAAATGCAATCCCCAAATGCAGATGGGAGATATGGATGGCGAGCCACCGAATCCACTCTATCCTGCTTGTCGAACACCCGTGATGGCGCCCACTATGCCGGCTTATCCGCCGGGTGCCTATACCGGTGGCTTGCCCAATTACAGCACAATGTTAATCGGCTGTGGTCCCGATGGTTCTTGTTTCAAAGGGCGAATTGATGAGGTGCGGGTTAGCAATATTCAACGCACGTTTCACTGGTCAGTTGTTCCGACGATAACGCCGACTCCCACCCAAACGCCGGTGCGGATCACGGGAGAGTATGCAGTGGATAGCCAGACGATCGCGCTCTATCATCTTAACGCTCAAAGTCTTTGGTGGGTTTTCGATGAGGTGACTCAGACATGGAATGCTGGATTAGCAGGTAACGCAAGCATTGTGCCCGGGGGAAGATTTGGGCCCGCTGTTTCACTGGACGGAAACAGTTCCTTTGTCCAGATACCCAAACAGATTGACCCCAATGGGACAATTGAGATGTGGATTAAGATGGAAAACGTTCCAGATCATTTTGCAATTTTCAGTGCTGGTAACGACAATGGTTCGGACCGACTCTATTTAGGCATTAATCGCTGGATTGGCTCTACGTTTGTATTCACCATTTACAGTAGTAATGGTGAAGAACTTGTACCCTATACAGTGGACAGTGGGTTTAGACCGATTCCTGGGTGTTGGCATCATGTGGCGGGTAGTTGGGGGACGCAAGGACTCCAGATTTGGGTAGATGGAACTCTGCGTGGCACCTATGGATTCTATGGAGCACCGACGAACAGTTTTACGCGCGAGTTGGTGGGGTGCACAAACAGGATGGATTGTATGGTTGGTATGGTTGACGAGGTACGAAAGAGTAAGGTTCAACGATCCTTTACACGCGCGTCTATGAGTGCTCGCGCGGCGTGGCCTCACACTGCTGTTCCAAGACTGTCCGCCGTACCGATGAACGAGAATAGAATCTATCTACCCTTGGTTCTGGCTGCCCCCACTACTACCATGCTGTGTCCAAACAATTGACGCATACCGAGTTACTCGATGAGGGGTTTGTGTGTCAGGGCGTTTACTAACATACTCCAGCCAGGGATTCTAATTATCTGGCCGCTTGTGTACTATTGGCAAGTGGCTGTAGGGCAAAAGGTTTTTGCCGAAGGCGATCTTCTCTGGCTTTTCCTCCCCATTCGCACCGAACTTGCACGCGCGCTGGCTGAAGGACGACTGCCCCTCTGGACGCCCGCGCTCCAGGCCGGCTTTCCTCTCTTCGCCGAAGGCGAAGTCGCCGCGCTTTATCCCATCAATCTAATCTTCCATTGGCTCCTCCCAGCGCATTTCGCGCTCTCGTACACCATCTTGTTCCACCTGGCGTGGGCGGCTATCGGGATGTACTGGTTTTGTAGAACCTTCGGCTTGCGTAGCACCAGTGCGTTACTTGCTGGCTTTGTGTTTGGTGCCAGTGGGTTTATGACGGCGCACATTATGCACGCGCCGCACGTCGCTGTCGCGTCGTGGCTGCCCTGGCTGTTAGCCATCCAGCAAAAATATTTTCAAGCACGGCAAGAACACCAGCGTTCCCTGCTTTGGTTTCTGGTTATGGCGGTGGCGATCGCGCTGCAACTGTTGGGCGGATTCCCCCAATTCGCGCTATTCAATATTGCCACGTTGTGCCTCTTTGCTCTCGTTACTCCAATCTTTTTGCGCCCGGCACAACCCAGGATTTCTTACCGCGCGATTCTCGAATCCGTGTTAGGGACAATCTCGGCGACGGTGCTTGGGATCGGGCTGACCGCAGTCCAGTTGCTCCCGACGATCGAACTAATCAGTCTTTCGATTCGCGGTCAAGACATGCCCAGGGCATTCTTTACGAGTTACTCTCTCGATCCAGCCGCGCTGACGCAATTTTTCTCGCCGTTTGCGTACCTGGGTATGCCACAGGCGAGCAACATGGAGTACTTTGCCTATTTTGGAGTGTTGCCCCTACTCTTGCTTTTCCTCGCGCCTCTTTTACGACGCGACGCGCGCACGTGGTTCTTTGCGATGTTTGGCGCGGTCGCGTTGTTGCTGGCGCTAGGTGGCAACACGCCGTTCTATGACTGGCTCTACAGCGTACCTGTGTTCAATCGCTTTCGCGTGCCAGCCCGCTTTTTATTGCTCTTTACCTTTGCCGCCGCCTTTCTCGCCGCCACGGGCTTGGAGGAATTGCAGAATCGGCTGCGCGGCTCGGTGCGCCACGACTCGTGGCGGGTTGCCGCGCTTGCCATTGGGTTTACCTTTCTCGCAACAAGCATTATCTATCTGGCGTACGAACAACCGATTGAATTCTGGCTCGAAATGTGGCAGCGCTTACCCATCGTGTTGTTCATCGCGAGCATCGCCCTTATTGCCGCGACAAGATGGCGCCGGATGACGCATCCCACCTTGGCAACGCTCGTCATCGGTTTGACGGTGTGCGATGTGGCAGCGTTTTCTGCGCCGTTTCTGACCACGTTGAATCGAACCAGCACGCCTGCTGATATGCTTCAAGTGCCGCGCACAGTCCAGTCAATGGACAATCGTGATCCGCTGTATCGCATCTTTGAGACCAAAGCGCCGATGACACAAGCGGCGGTCCGCGCCGTTCTTTTCAAGAACATGCCCATTTTGCACAACAAGCAAGGTGTGAGCGGGTACTTGCCCTCGTTGGCGATTCAGCGCAATCAGAAATACCTTGACGAGATGTCACTCGGTATGCGGAATTTGATCGGTATGCGCTATTACTTGTTACCGCTGGAGATGCCGCAGTTTGGAGAACCGCTGCCGCCTTGGTGGGATGAGTTCGAACCCGATGGTGGGTTGACCCCCAACGTGCTGGGCGCGCAGCATCCGATTGCTACTACGCGTGCGAGTCAAATCGAAATCACATCGTACACCGACCAAACGCTCAATTTACCAAATGGGCATTTGGTGGGTGAGATAACGCTCACCGTCGAGGCCGGGCAAACCATCACGTTGCCCATCCGCCTGGGGATAGAGACAGCCGATTGGGCATACGATACGACCGCGCGCGTCGCGCATCACAAGCCGCACAAGGCAGTATCGTTTCCTGCCTATCTCAAATCTATCGGGCGCGCGTTCGAGGGATACAAGTACGTCGCGCGCTATGCGGTGGCGACCCATTCTGCGCCACTTGTTACATCGGTGAGTGCGCGATCGTTTTTGCCGGTTGGCGGACTGAATATCGAACGCGTGTTGCTCATTGACGAGACCGGGAAATCTACGTCGCTTGCGAAACTATGGTGTCGCAACGATCTCGCGCTCGTCTTTCGCAGTCACACCGCGGCGATGTGGGAGAATCGCGATGCGCTGCCGCGCACGTTCATCGTGCATCGCGCCGAAATCGTCAACGATGATCAAGCGCTCGAGCGATTAAAGACACCTTGTTTTCCGTACGATCAATTGGTTCTCTTGAGCGATGTGCCAGCATCGGCGCTGATTGACAGTAGCAATGACCCTGGTCCTCTCAGTCAGGTTACCGTAGTCGAGTACAAACCCGAGCGCGTCGTGGTGAATGTACAGACGGAGCGCGCGGGCTATCTGGTGCTGACCGACTCGTGGTATCCGGGCTGGGTAGCGTGGATAGACGGCAAAGAGACGCCAATCTATCGCGCTGATTACATTTTCCGCGCGGTGCCATTATCGCCGGGTCAGCATACCGTTGTGTTCGAATATCGCCCTGCCTCATTGTTTTGGGGTGCGGTGATTAGCGGAGTGAGTGTGTTACTCGGCATTGCTCTCGTAATCTTCAAATGGCACGTGGACAGGAGTTGCTGATGCAAACATTGCGTGCCCTGGTTCACCGACGCTGGATGCTTTTGAGCGCATTCGTCGTTGCAATAGTTACCTTCATCGCCTATTTTCCTTCCTTGCGCATCGGCTTTTGGATGGACGACTATATCGCGATTGATTTTGCGGGGCGATTGTCGGGGTTGGACTATTTGGTCAAGTACTTTGACCCGCGCGTTCAACGCTTGTGGTATCGTCCGATGATCGGAATGCAATGGAAAATCGAGTATCTGCTGTTTGGCGGTGAGCCGCTCGGATACCACGTTGTCCAGGTGGCATTGCACCTGGCGAATGGTTGGCTATTGTATTTGCTCGTCGCGCGCGTAACGCGTCGCCCGCGCGTTGGACTTGTTGCCGCGCTCATTTATGCTACTCTGCCATTGAGCAGTATGTCGGTCTATTGGACTTCGGTGCACGACCCGCTGGCGGGCGTCTTTTATCTGCTGACGATTATCTGGTGGCTCGACTATGTTCGCTCAGGCGAGCGCGTCAAATTCGCGCTGACTTTTGTGACTTTCCTCGGTGCATTGCTGACCAAAGAAGTCAGTGTAACTTTGCCGATGCTGCTTTTCCTTGCCGATCGCTTGCTGGTGAACCAGCCCGCGCGTTTAGTCGAATTAGTCAAACGGTACGCGATCTTTGCTATCCCACTGGCCGTCTATGCATGGTTCGAATGGATTGTGACCACGCGCAGCGAATTTACCCAGCAAATCGGTTATCGCATTGGCGAAGGGACGTTATACGTTCTGGCAAAATTTCTTGCGTTTCTTGCGTTTCCGTGGGAATGGGATGAACGACTCAATTACATTGCCTTGATCATCTTCAGTGGGTTGTTGATCTTTTTCGCGCTTATGCGTGACCGCCGGTTGTGGTTCCTGGGTGCAGCGGCGGTCTTGCCCACGCTCATCGCCGCGCCGATTCCACCGCACCTGTTCAATCCACGCTATCTCTATCTGCCGTTGATGGCATCGGCGGTTGGCTATGGATTGCTCCTCGAACTCGCGTTGAAGGTAGTGCAGCGCTGGCGATGGAGCGTGATCGCGCGCATCGTGTTGGCGTGTATCGTCGTCTTGGTTGTCAGCATCGGCAGCGCGACGATTGCTGAGCGTACTGTGAATTTTGGCGGCTTTATTCGTCAGATTCGTATGTCGTTCCGTCCCATCTACCAACGCTATCCCACACTTCCAAACGATACGTTTTTGTATTTCATTGACTTGCCACTCCAGACACTCGATATTTCCGGTTTGATGTTTCTACGTTATGGCGCGCACGTTACGGTGGGGGGGGTAGATCGTAGCGGATGGAACGGTTTGCGTAATCACCATACCGCGTTCGTGTGGTACCTCGATGAAACGGGACAGTTCAAGGAGCAAGCCGTTGCCCGAGCGGTGCACGCGCAAATCACGCCGGCATTGCCCGTGCACTTTGGCGATGCTATTGCGCTCGACGCGCTCGAGGTGGTCGCTGATCGTATCGAACAAGGTGAAGCGGTGGTCATGCTCGTACGCTGGAAGACGCTCGCACCGATGCATCAGGATTACACGGTCTTTGCTCATCTCATTAACGAAAATGGCGAAATGGTTGCCGGGAACGATAGCCAGCCACGCAAAGGCTTATCGCCCACAACGACCTGGCGCGTGGGTAGCGTGCTGGTTGATGGCGTTGTGATTCCAGCGCCCAGCCAGGCTGGGCAGTATCGCGTTGAAATAGGATGGTATCACCCGAAGACGATGGAACGTCTGCCGCTTGTCGGTGCAGATGGTCAACTCGTTGGTGATACCCTCGTCGTCGGCCCGATCATCGTGGAGTGAACGCAGTCTATGTCGAAGAAACACCTCGGGCTGATGATCTTGATCATTGCTCTCGCCGCGCTCCTAACCTACCTCCCCGCGTTCAAAATTCAATTCTACGATGGCTGGTGGTATCTCATCTGGGCTGCTACGATGGATTTGCCGCGCTATGCCATCCAGTTTCTCGATCCCGCCAACATCACGCAAGGGTATCGCCCGGTGCAGGGCTTGTATATGTACGTGCTGTATCACCTGTTCGGTTTCAATCCCGACGGCTATCACTGGGCGCACAATCTTTTGCACGCGGCAAATGCGGCGCTTGTGTTTTTCATCGTCGCAAAGTTGGGGCGAACAATCGTTCGCACCTACCGAATTGCCTTTATCGCCGCGCTCATCTATGCGGTTCTGCCCAATTACGCGCTCGCGGTGTTCTGGCACGCGGTTGTTGATCCGCTCTCTGGATTCTTCTACCTGTTGACCATCTTGCTGTGGACGCGCTATCTCGATACGCGCCGCGCGCGCGATTACGCGCTGGCATTTTGCGCGTTCGTCTTCGCGCTCTTTAGCAAAGAGATTGCCATCTTTCTGCCGCTGTTCCTCTTTTTGATCGAATGGTGGTTCTACCGCGTCACACCAAATCTGCGCGCGTTGGTGCCGCGCTATGCGCCATTCCTTGTTACCTTCATCCCATACCTTTGGCTGGTGTACCAAGTGCAAAGTCGTGGCGAGTTCGTCGGGCAATTTGGCTTTCGCATCGGACCGCATATGCTCAACAATCTGATTCCCTACGCAGCAGTGTTGACGTTCCCCTGGTTCACGGCTCTCCCTACCGATGCGCTTGCGTACGTGTGGCTCGCGCTCGTTGCGATTGTATATGTCGGCGTGATGATTTACAAGCGCAGCACACTGTTGCTCTTTCTCGCGCTCTTTGCGATTTTGAACATCTCGCCGCTCCTGGGCTTTCCGCTCGATTATTTTCATCCCCGTTATCTTTATCTCTCCACCATTTCGTCAGCCATCATCATCGCGTTGATCTTTGAAAAATTCTGGGAGTTGACCCGCGTGCGTCCCTGGCTTCGGCGCGGTACGATAGCAACGCTGGTGTTGCTTGTCGTTACCAGCAGTACTCTGGTTGCTGATGCGGCCGCTGGCTTGGCAGAGTACACCCGGCAAATTCGAGTCCCTTTCCGGGATATTACGCGCCAGCGTCCTACCTTTGCCCCTAACAGTTACGTGTACTTTGTCTATTCCCCATTCACCTCCTTCTGGGATTTTGAAGGGTTGTTTTTCGCGCGCTATGGCGCAAAGGTCAAAGTAAACGCAACCGATCTCGGCGCGCCAGCAAATCTGCGCAACTATGAGCACGCGTACGTTTACTATTTCGATTCGACCGGCAAGCCCATCGAGATTCCGGTGGATAAGGATGCGGTCACCTCGGCGACACTTGCGCTTCCCGCGCGCTTGCACGTTCCCATCGTGCTGGAACAGTACGAAGTACCCACCACACGCCTCGCACGCGGCAAGGCATTGGTCGCGATACTCAATTGGCGCGCGATGGAGAGAATCGAAAAAGATTACACGGTCTTTGCTCATCTGGTTGATGCGCAAGGAAATTTGATCGCCGAGTACAACGCGCAGCCAGTAAATGGCAAGTTGCCTACTTCACAATGGCCGTTGCATCGCACCATCGTAGATGCGGTGGTTTTACCCATCGCCGATAACGCACCGCTAGGCGATCGCTATCGTCTGGAGATTGGAATGTATGATTTAGATACACTTGAACGATTGTTTTTCGTAGATGACCAGGGTCGCCCTATTGCTGATAAAATCGTTATGGGTTCATTTAGCATTGTCGAGCGATAACTATGCGTCACATCTGGCTTGCCCCTTTTGTGCTTGCGGCGATTATTCTCATCACCTATCAACCCAGTTTCCGGATGGGTTTCTATCTGGACGACTATTACAACATCGAACGCGCGGGGCGCATCGAAGAATCGGATGTGCTACGCCAGATTTTCGATCCGCGCGCACAAACGTTGTGGTATCGTCCGCTGCAGGGCTTGCAGTTTTTTATCGCGGTGCGATTGTTTGGCGCGAACTCGAATGCGTATCATCTGGTCAACATCGTTTATCACGCCATCAACGTGTTGCTCGTGTACGCGCTGGCGTGGCGCATCTCCAAAAAATGGTTACTGGGTTTTGCGAGCGCGTTTTTCTACGCAACCTTTACGGTGTACATCTCTGCCGTCAATTGGGCAGCGATTGTCGAACCACTGCTCGGTGTACCGTACTTGCTGAGTATCTGGTTCTGGTGGAATTTTCTTGAGAAAGAACATCGGCGCGACTATGTGCTGGCGCTGGTTGCTTTGATTCTGGCGTTGATGGCAAAGTAAACTGCCGTCACGATTCCCATCGTGTTCTTTCTCATCGAGTATGTGATCGTTCGCAAGCCACTGAACATTGTGGCTATGATTCGACGTTATGTGCCCCTTGTGTCGGTCACGGGCTTGTTCTTGTTCTTGCAATACTCGGCGCCCAGCACGTACACCTTTGCTGGCACGTTCGGGTGGAAGCCCACGCTGGAAATGGCGCGCATCTTTTGGGAGTACCTGGTGCTCTTGTTCGTCCCCTGGGGTATCTATCCTTCGATTGATATGAATCCTCCCACTGTCGGTGAACCACTCTCTTATGCCTGGGTTGTGATTGTTCTTCTCTTGCTGAGTAGTTTTGGCATTCTCAAACGCAGTCGTCCTCTGCTGGTGCTAAGTGCCTTCACCACGCTAACTTTGTTCCCGGTCTTGCCATTTCCGTTTCTCGAACATCGCTACGTGTACTTGCCGATTATTTCTGTCGCGATTCTTCTCGGTTGGTTGCTGCATCACACTCACGCCACGTGGGGCAAGTATCGTCGCGCGATTTTTTCCGCCGCGTTTGTACTCGCGCTGATTGCTTTTGGCAACGGGTTAGCGCTCATTGATTCGATGGCATTCGCCGCCGAATGGGCGCGGCAACTGCGTGTGCCATATCGCGACATCGAACGCGCTAATCCTACCTTCCCACCGAACACCTTGTTGTATTTCATTGATCCCATTACCCCAACCGAAGGTGGACTGGCGGGAATGTTTTTCCTGCGCTATGGCAAAGACATCACGGTGCGTAACTGGACGCAGTATGCCGGCTTGCGCGAGTACAATGCCGCGTGGGTGTATTATTTCGATGAGCAACGTCGCCCGCAGAAAATTGATGTCGAGAGAAACGCGCTCACTACGGTTACCCCAGCGCCACCAGTTGATTTTGAGGCGCCTGTTCGCCTGGAAGGTTATGAGGTTTCACACGTAACTCTCAAACGCGGCACCCCGCTGGCGATCATTCTGTATTGGCGCGCGCGTGAACCGATTGCGCAAGATTACACGGTGTTCGTTCATCTGGTTGATCGCGCCGGTAAAGTCATCGCGCAGAATGATAGCCAGCCACGTAAAGGTCAAGCCCCGATGAGTACGTGGGAGCCACATCGTCCCTTCACAGATGTTGTGCTACTTGCGATTGATTCGAATGTCCCCGTGGGGGATGATTACAGAGTGGTCATCGGCTTGTACGATGCGAACACCGGCGCGCCGGTAGCGACGCGGGATATGCATGGACAGCCAATCGGGGATTCCATCGTGATTGCATCGTTCAAGGTGATCGAATGAGCAAGGTCTGGTCCATCCTGCAACGCTGGGACGTTCTTGCCGGCTTGATGATCGCCATCGTCGTCTTGGGGGTGTATCATCGCGCGCTGTGGGTTGGTTTTTACGGTGACGATTGGATTTTCTATCATCTTGCCGGCAGTTTGAGTCTGCCCGAGTATGTGACCAAGTATTTTGATCCGCGCGCGCAAACCGCGTGGTATCGCCCCGTGCAAGGCGTGCTGTTTCGTGTTGAATATGTTCTCTGGGGTGGCAATACCGTTGCTTATCATTGGCGCAATATTTTGTTGCACCTTGCCAATTGTCTATGGCTATTGGCAATCATTCAGCGCGTTACACGTCAGCGAACCTTGGCGTTGATTTCGGCGTTACTCTTTGCGGTACTGCCGGTCAGCGCGCAAGCGGTGTTCTGGCCTGGCGTGGTGGATCCGTTAGAAGGTTTTTTTTACTTCGCCGCGATTTTCTTTTGGATAGCGTATCTCCAGTCCGCGCGACGGCGTGATTATATACTTGCGTTCGTTGTCTTCTGGTTGGCACTGTTCAGCAAGGAAATTGGTGTCACGGTGCCGATTGTCTTGTTCTTGATAGATCGTTGCGTGATTGCCCAAAGCGTTAACGTGAAAACGCTACTGCAACGTTACGCCGCGTTCGTTGGGACCTGGCTAGTGTATCTGCCAATTGAATACACCGCTATCAGTCGTAGCGTGTTTATCAACCGCGAAGGATATTCTCCCACGTTTCACATTCTTCTGAACCTGTTCGATTATCTCGCCGCGTTGGTATTTCCCTGGCTCTATGTCCCGATCGTCAATCACCTCGGATTGTTCATCGTGGGAGTCGTGCTGATCATTTTGATGGTGTGGAGGAAAAAATACTTTTTACTGCCGCTGGTTGCGGGCGCTGCGTTGATCATCCTGCCGGTGACGCCGTTTCCGTTTGTAGCACAGCGTTTTCTTTACGTTGCATCGGTTGTGCCTGCCATTCTCTACGGTTGGGTACTGACGCGTCTCACAGCGCGCGCGCGTTGGTTGGGAATAGTTCTCCTCAGTATGCTCGTGCTGTTGGGTGGCTGGCGTATTGCCAACGAGGCAAATACTTTTGGGGAATGGGCACGCGTAGCGCGGGTACCGTTCCGCAATGTGCGACAGGCACATCCTGCGCTCCCGAATGATACACTGCTCTATTTCATCAACCCACCGATCCCAGGTTCCAATCTGGCGGGGATGTTCTTTTGGCATTATGGAAAAACAGTGACCGTCAAGACAGATGAAGCAGTGCCGGCGCGTCTGCGCGATCACGCCATCACCTTTGTTTATGTGTTTGACGCGCAAGGCAACCAAAAAGAATTGCGCGTCGAGAAAAATCTTGACGCGCGTATCACTGTGCCGTTACCAGTCACGTTTGGCAAATCCATCGTGTTGGAAGGATTTGAACTGGTGAGTGACCGGATCCAACGCGGCGATCCGTTGGTGTTGTTGTTGTATTGGCGCGGCGCGCACCGCATCACAGACGATTACACAGTCATCGTCCAGGTCGTGGATTCCGTCGGCAAGGTCGCGGCAAGTTACGAGAAAGCACCTCGCCGGGGTCAATTGTCAACAAGCGCGTGGCGACCGGGTGAATTGATCGTTGACGCCATCGTTTTGCCGATTGACGAAACGGTGGTAGCCGGTACGTATCGTCTTACTCTGGCGTTATGTGATGCGTCTATAGGACAATGCGTCGCTATCAGAGATGCGCACGGCCGGATGATTGATGAGCAACTGACCCTCGGAGAGGTGTACTTGGAATGAGAGCGGCTATTTCTTAACACCAAGTAACCATGCAAAAGTTTTTTCCGCTTGGTGGTAGCGAAAGATTTTTCGCCTCAACAGGATAATTACTCCGCCGTCCTATCCATCGCGAAATAGCTCCATTCCCGAGCCCCCTCCCCACGCCGCTCTGCGGCGTGGGGAGGGAGAGTCAGTGAGAGAATGGAGTGAAGGCGGATGGCTTTGCCGTCCGCCCTCACTCATCCATCCATCCATCCATCCATCCATCCCATCCATCTATCCATCTCCTCCTTCTCTCCCTGCAAAGCAGGGAGAGAAGCGAGGGGGATGCGTAGGATTGTTCCTCCATGGCGGAAAAGACTAGTGTGCACTTACTCTGAATGTGACATGCAGTGAACGTAGGAGCATTTCAGTTTGGGGCAAATCCGCTTGAGCCATAAATTTCGCCGCCGTGCTCTTGAGCAATCCTCTCTCATCCCCCTGCCCCCTTCTCTCCCCGCGACGCTGGGAGAGAAGGGGGATGACGGGGTGGTGGCGGGCGGCGAAGCCGCCCGCCACCACCCCGTCCTTTGACTTCCCCTCCCCGTTGGGGCGAAAAATTTTTCGCCCCAACGGGGAGGG
>DAOTYB010000273.1:0-20570 GCA_034435315.1 Anaerolineae bacterium
GGCAGGGGGATGAGTGGGGTTGTTCCCGTAAAGGCAAAAGATTTTCTGCCCGTACAACGACGGTGAAATTCAGGCTCAGCCATCGGCTTGCGTTAGCCGTCAGTTTCTAACCGACCGCGAGTGATGTCAGTGGTTGAGTAGTTACCTTGTATTTTGAACAAGCGTGCGCGTGACAAACAGATCAAGCCCTAGGCGGCACTATCTTCGTTCTAAAATACGCAATCGTCTTTTCCAGTCCCTCGTCCAGACCGACTTTGGGTTCCCAATTCAAAATGCGTTTGGCTTTGGAAATATCGGGACAGCGCCGACTGGGATCATCCACCGGGCGCGGGACATAGACGATACCCGCGCGATTGCCGGTCAACGCATTGATTTTCTCGGCGAACGCGCGAATCGTCATCTCGTTCGGATTGCCCAGATTGACCGGCAGCGTTTCGTTCGATTCCAGCAAGCGCGCGATGCCTTCGACCAGATCGCTCACATAGCAGAACGAACGCGTTTGCGATCCGTCGCCATGCACGGTCAGCGGTTCGCCGCGTAGCGCTTGCCCGATCAAATTCGGCACCACGCGACCGTCGTCGAGCGCGTTGCGCGGACCATAGGTGTTGAAGATGCGCGCGATGCGCGTGTCTACATTGTGCGCGCGATGATACGCCAGCGTGATGGCTTCGGCGAAGCGTTTGGCTTCGTCGTACACACCGCGCGGTCCAATCGGGTTGACGTTGCCCCAGTAATCTTCGCGCTGCGGATGCACCAGCGGGTCGCCGTACACTTCGGACGTGGAAGCGAGTAAAAAGCGCGCGCCTTTGGCGCGAGCCAGACCTAACGCCTTGTGCGTGCCCAAAGCACCCACTTTGAGGGTTTGAATCGGATAGGCAAGGTACGAAACGGGACTCGCAGGTGAGGCAAAATGCAAAATCGCATCGAGGTATCCTTCCACGCGTAGATACTCGGTGACATCGTGCCGAATGAAGGTAAAGCGGGGATGATCTTTGAGGTGCGCGATATTGTCGGGGCTGCCGGTGATAAAATTGTCCATCGCGATTACTTCGTCGCCGCGCGCGATAAAGTAATCGCACAAGTGCGAGCCGATAAAGCCCGCACCGCCGGTGATTAACAAACGCATCGGTGTTTAGACCTCCACAAGCGATGTAGGGCAATTATAAATGACAAATGAGCAAATGACAAATGAGTAAATGAGCCAATGAGCCAATGAACCAATGAGCCAAATGTGACAATGAAGAAAGACAAAGGACGAATGACGAAGGACGAAACGATACAACGATCAACGATGCAACTACCCAACGATCAACGATGCAACTACCCAACGATGCAACAATCCAACTATTCACCCAACTCATTTACAACGCCCAACGTCATCATCCACACGAACGCGAGATCAACGTAAAAGTACGCCGCGTCAATGAGCCCATGCGCGAGCGCGGCGGTCATACTCGCCATCAAGCCGATTGCCATCGCGCGCGCCGTGCCACGACTTGCCTGAATGCCTTGACGATAGAACGCCCACACCATCCACGCCAGTACACCGACTCCTGCGAGTCCCAACCGCAGCCAGAAATCCAGAACGATGTTGTGCGGATGCGAAAGATTGGGCTCGCGCCACGCATCAGGGTTGATGTATCGGGGATACTCGTACAAGAAATTGTCCAGGCCCACACCCAGAATCGGATGATCGCGAATCATTCGCAGTGCCGAGTCCCACACACTCACGCGGAAAAAGCCGGTGCCGGTGCCAATTTGAAAGAGCGATTGCGCGCGCTCGGTTTGCAAGAACGGGATGATGGCGATGATACCCACGATGCACAACACCACAATCGCAATGCGCGCGCGGCGATTGCTGACCAGCGCGATGAATGCAAGACCGGCAAGGACTCCCAACCACGCGCCGCGCGAGTAGGTGAGATACAGCGCGAGCGCGATGACCAGCGCAAAGAGCACGTTGAGAGTTTCGGGTTGCAAGTTACAAGTTACAGGTTTAAGGTTGAATCCTGGAACCTGAAACTTGAAACCTGAAACCTGAAACTTGAAACCATGCAATGCCAGCGGCATAACAAGCAACAGCGCGCGCTCGAGGTACAGCGCCAGATTGTTGGGCGAGCCGTACACCGCCACCACGCGCCGCACCCCTTCGCCGACGATAACCCAATCGGTGAACCAGAACTGATACAGGGCAATCAGCGACACCGCGACTGCCGAGAGGAGAAACGCATACACGATGCGTGCTACCTCGCGCCGCGAGAGATTTGTCGCGCGAATCAACGCGTACAGCAGCGCGGGTTCTAGCACGACCACGCGAAACTCGCGCATCGCCACACCAAAATTGGCGGCAATCTTGACCGAAAGCAAACCTAGCAAAACGAAGGCGAGGACTGCCCAATCGGTGGTGCGTAGTTTCAGGTTCAACTTGAAACCTGAAACCTGTAACTTGAAACTGACGATCCAGCGCACTATCCACGCGGCAACCGAGACCAGCACCAGGAGTTCGACCAGCGAAAACTGCGCGTTGCCAAACAACTTTTTGGGCAGGAGGTAGAACGGAATCGTAAAGACAGTGATAGCAAGCCCCAGATCGAGCCGCTGCGCAAAGAGCAAGACCAGCAGCGCGAGCAACGCGAAATTCAGCACGACGTTGGGCGAGTAGTAGAACGCTACCGTTACACCAGCGAGCAGCGCGAATTGCACGAGTTCGGGTAGCGTGTGCCAGCGCGCCGCGAGCGCGCGCCACGCGCGTTCCCAGGCCAAGTGCCACGCGGCAAGCGCGCCGCGCCACGCGCTCACCAGTGCCACGAGCACACACACACCCAGCGTCGCGTAGAATCGTGTGAAATCGAACGTTGCCGGTGCGACAGGTTCAGCAATAGCGCGCGTGAGCGCGTGGTAGAGTGCGCGCGGTTGCCCGCTTTTATCCACGAGCGAAAAGCCCCACACCGGATCGTCATCGGGCGCGAAAGGTTGAAACGTCTGCGCAATCATTACCGGCATCCACGCCCATTCGCGACGCGCGCGCAGGACGGCATTTGTCAGGCGCGCGCTTTGAATGTCTTCCGTGTCTGTGCCCCAGGGCGAAGGCGCGCCGCGCCAATCGCGCGGGAGCGCGTTCCAGCCGAACTCGACTGCCCAGATGGGTTTGGAGGCGTCGCCGTAGGCAAGCATTTCTTCGCGCAACAGAATCACGCGCGAAAAGTTAAACACCTCCTTGTCCACGCGTCGGTCTTCGGGACCCGACCACATTCCGTACGCTTTCGCGCCGACGATGTCGAAAAAATTGTGCGCGCCGATTTGATACAAGCCGCGCAAAAACAAAACGTCGGAATAGTCGGGATGACCGCGAATCAGTTCGCGACTGGGCGCGAGTCCCGCTGATAAAATTTTTACCTGCGGATTCACCGCGCGCGCCTGTGTGACGGCGGCGCGCAACAACGCGGCATAGTCGAACGGGTCGGCGTTGCGGCGTCCCCAGAACGGAGGCACATTCGGATTGTCCCAGATTTGAATGTAGCGCACGCGGTCACCATAGCGGCGGACGAACGCCGCGACAAAGCGCGCGTAATCGGCGGGATTTGCCGGCGGAGCGTAGAGCAAATCGGCTTCGCCGGGATGGCGCGCCCAGAGTGGTGTGGTGACGATCACCGCGACGATCTGCAAATCGAATGCGCTGGCACGCGCAATGAGATGGTCGGCGCGTGTCCACACCAATTCGCCCGCGCGCGGCTCCATCTCGTTCCAGTAGAAATGCTGGCGTATGTAACGCATACCGCTATCGCGAATCAGCGCAAGCGCGCGCGCGAGCGTCGCATCGTCATACTGTTCGAGGGCGACATTCACGCCAAACGTAGTTGCGGCGCGCGCATTCCCTTCGATACCGCGTGTGTTCGTCTGATAATCGCGCACGGTGATGAACATCACCGCGCCAGCGATACTCACGAGGAGCGTCGCGAGGGAAAAGACAATGAGGTGGACAAGTGTTCGGTCAGAATTTGTCATCTTGACGATTATAGCGCGCCTTGCTAAACGCGTCAACGCGCCGCCAGCGTTTCTGCCGACGACGCGTTGCACAAGGAGGAGGGGGGTATGCGCCAACGTGTGGCGTTGTCCAAGGAGAAGAGCGAACGCTTATTCAGGTTGGAGGATGGAGCGTATCCCTCTGAACAGGGAATGCTCCGGCGTGGTTTGCCCGGGTTCAGATATTCGCCGCCGTATGCTCCGCAACTCTGGCATCCTCCAACGCGATTCAAGTATCGTCCGGCAAGATTAGAAGCAAATGAAAAGTACCTGAGCGAACGGTTAAAACTGAACACCGTCTACTGAGCACTATGCCTTCAACACACTGTACAAATTCAACTCTGCATCGGCATAGTACTGCTTGACGACCTGAAAACCACTTTGCTCTGCCAGGCGTTGCATTTCTTCCGGCGTAATCAAGTGGCAATAGCGATACCCTACGCCACCGCGCTGCCACGCCAGCAACGCATCGCCGGGTTCTAACACGCTTTCGTCCAGCCCGACGCGTGACCAGGGGACGATGCGTTTGCGTTGCCGCTCGGTGCGATCGAATGCCCAGTTGGTCAGCACCAGACGCGCGCCGGGCGAAAGCAAAGTGCGAACATCGCGCAGTACCGCCGCGCGCAAATCGAAACTGGGAATGTGGTGCAACACGGCGAGCGCAACTGCTACCTCGAACGAGGTATCAGCAAACGGAGCACTCCAGTTGGGCTGGGTGATGTCGGCGACGAAGAAATCGGCGACGATGTGGCGGAGGTGCATCTTGCGCGTCAAGGCAATCGTAATCAACTGAGGCGATGCGTCCACGCCCACATAGCGCGCGCGCTTGCCTTCGCGCTCGAGCCGCTCTGCCAATCGTCCGTTGCCGCAACCGATGTCGAGAATCTTGCCAGCATCGCCAATGTACGCTACAATTCGGTCGAGTCGCGTCTGCGCGCTGGAACGCGTTTCGGAAAACGCGGACGCGAACTCGGTATAAAATTTGCGATTGATCGCAACTAGTTGTTTGACGATTTGCTCATCCATCGTTGAGTGATTATACCATGAATTTTCAGGAACGTGAACGCGCGCGGCGCGAGTGGCAAGCCCAACGGAACATTGTGATTGATGTGGATGCCCAGCGCGACGCGCTGCTGGCACTATTTGACGCGGTGCGTCGTGATGAAACGTGGACGCGCCAAAAACTGAATCAGTTGCTTACCCGCTACTTACCAAGCGGTGATCGCCCGATACCCAAAGAGAGCGTCGTGCGTGCGTATCGCGAACTGGTGGCGCGTGGAGTCATCCCGTTCGAGCGCGCGCTGCTGGAACGTTTGCAACTCAAGCCGGTGCGCACACTTTCGGGCGTTACGCCGGTGGCGGTGATGACGGGACCGTATCCGTGTCCGGGCACGTGCATCTTTTGTCCCGAAGCGGAGGGCTTTCCCAAAAGTTACCTGCCGCTAGAGCCGGGCGCGCAGCGCGCCGAAGAGCATCGTTTCGATCCGTACGCGCAAACCGCTGCGCGCATTCGCACACTCGAAACGATGGGGCACAGCACAGATAAAATCGAATTGTTGATTCTGGGAGGCACCTGGTCGGTCTATCCGCGCGCGTATCAAGAGTGGTTTGTGCAGCGTTGTCTGGATGCGATGAACGAGCGCGATTCGGCATCGCTCGTGGAAGCGCAACGCTGGAACGAAACCGCCGCGCATCGCAACGTAGGGATGGTGATGGAGACGCGTCCCGATTACATCACGCTCGACGAGGTGCGTCGTTTGCGCTGGCTGGGCGCGACCAAAGTGCAGATGGGCGCGCAATCGCTCGATGATGCGATTCTGGCGGCAAATCGGCGGGGGCACACCGTTGCAGACACGCGCCGCGCGATGCGTTTGCTGCGCCTCGCCGGCTTTAAACTGCACTTGCACTGGATGCCGAATTTGCTGGGCGCGACGCCTGAATCGGATTGCACCGATTTTGCGCGCTTGTGGGGTGATCCTACGTTGCGTCCCGACGAAATCAAAATCTATCCGTGCAGTCTTCTCGAAGGCACTGAATTGTATGCGCGCTGGCAACGTGGCGAATATCAGCCGTATCGTGAGGAAGAACTCGTCGAGTTGTTGATGGCGTGCAAGGCGATGGTGCCACCGTACTGTCGCATCAATCGCGTGGTGCGCGACATTCCAGCCAGTTATATCGTCGCCGGCAACACCACCTCCGATTTGCGAATGGTGGTGCAGCGCGCGATGCAGGCGCGCGGAATGACGTGCCAGTGCATTCGTTGCCGCGAGATTCGCAACGAGAAAATCACCGCCGAAGAATTGCGCCTCGATGTGTTGACCTACCCGACCGATGTGACCACTGAACACTTTATTAGTTTCGTCACCTCACGTCATCGCATCGCCGGCTTTTTGCGTCTTTCGTTACCATCGCCCGATGTACCGCGCGACGAGGTGCTGGACGAGGTGCGCGGCTGCGCGCTGATTCGCGAGGTGCACGTGTACGGTCGCGCACTCGAAATCGGTGCGGAGAGTTCGGGCGAGGCACAACACGCCGGCGTGGGCGCGCGGTTAATCGAACACGCGACGCAGATCGCGCGCGCGAGCGGATTCAAGCGTCTGGCTGTTATCGCCGCTATCGGCACGCGCGAGTACTATCGCAAACTGGGGTTTGAACTGGGTGAGTTGTATATGTCAATGAGCCAATGAGCCAATGTGCCAATGAGCCAAATGAGCAAATGACGAATGACAAATGACGAATGACGAATGACGAATGACGAATGACGAATGACAAATGACGAAGGACGAAGGACGCAATACGCAGTATGAGACGGATGTGATTTTGGCGGAAGAGGTTGTGCGCGGTTTGGATACGCGCGTGCTGGGACGACGCGTCCTCTACTACGAACGCGTCGGTTCGACGAACGATGTGGCGCGTCAACTTGCTGATGCAGGCGAGGCGGAAGGGACGCTTGTCATTGCCGATGAGCAATCCGCCGGACGCGGACGGTTGGGACGCGCGTGGGTGGCGCCCGCGCGCTCGTCTTTGCTGATGTCGCTCATCTTGCGTCCCGCTATACCACCGGCGCACACGCCGCGCGTGACGATGGCAATCGCTCTGGGCGTGTGCGAGGCGATTCGTACGACAACGAATTTGCCGGTGCACATCAAGTGGCCCAACGATTTGCAGATTCGCGGCAAGAAATTCGCCGGCATCCTTCTCGAATCGAGCAGCGTGGAGGAACGACTCGAATACGTGATTGTAGGCATTGGGGTCAACGTGAATTTTGATGTTGCCCACGTGGAGGGCATTCCGCCGGAAGCAACGTCGTTAGCGATGGAACTCGGGCGCGCGCTGCCGCGCGTGCCGTTGATGCAAGCCATTTTACGCTCCAGCGATGTGCAGTACGCGCGCCTGCGCGCGGGTGAGGATGTGCGCGCGGCGTACAAAAATCACCTTGTGACACTGGGGCAGTTTGTGCGCGTGCACACAGAGCAGGGCGTCATCGAAGGACGCGCGGTGGATGTGGATGATTGGGGCGCGCTCGTGCTCCAGCGCACCGATGGTTCACAGGCCCAGATTGCTGTGGGCGATGTGGTAGCGGTGAGAAACACGGAGGTGACGAATGCGTGATAGTTTTAACACCTTGACGTATCGGCATTGGTTCTTCATTGCGCTGCTGGTATTGATTAACGTCATCATCTTTGGGTGCGTGATTCTGGCGGTGACGGGTAAGTTGTATTTTGGATAGTGGTGTTGGCAAAGCACGTGTTTCGCTGTCCGAATAAATGCGCGGCAACAACCATACCAGACCGATCTTGCGTCGCGGTTTTCGAAGGAGTTGTGCGTGGGCGCATGCGCCCGCCACGACGGATGAAAAATGATTTTCGATTTTCGATTTGCGATTTGTGATTGTTCACGATGGGCAATCTGCAATCGGCAATCGAAAGCACGCGCCCACCACGAAAGATGAAAAATATCCACCAAGAACACGAAGAGACACGAAGATTTTTTCTTCGTGTTCCTTCGTGACCTTCGTGGCCGAACGTATTTTCGAAGGAGAATTCAAGCAAACGTGTGCATAAATTCTCGATTAGGCAAAATACAAGATTTGTGCTACAATAAGTCGTAGGTGACGAGCCATCTTCTCCTTGCTATCCTCAGCCAAATATTTTCTCCAAACGGCGAAACTCAGGCTTGGCTATCGGCTTGCGTTAGCTGTTGGATATGAACAAGAAACGGCACAACGCTATTGAAAAGTTTGTGACCGTTGAAGGTAGAACAATGACGAAAGGAGGGATGTCAATTCCACCTGTGTCGTACACCAACCACACGATTAAATTTCAAAGAAAGGAGAAGAGAAGATGCGTACCGTCGTTGTTTTGCTTACGTTGGCAATTGTGGTGATGCTGGTTGCCTGCGCACCTGCGCCAACGCCCACGCCTGCACCTAAACCCACCGAAGCGCCCAAGCCGACCGAGGCGCCCAAGCCGACACCGGTGCCGCCTACTGCAACGGCAGCACCCAAACCCACCGAGCCACCCAAACCTACCGAAACCAAGGCTCTCAAGGGTGAACTCAACGTGCTGTGCACTCCTCAGGAAGAATGGTGTGCCGGGATGAAAAAGCAATTCGAAGCGCGCTATCCCGGTGTCACCGTCAACTACATCCGCCTCTCCAGCGGTGAATCCTTGACACGCCTGCGCAACGAGAAAGCCAACCCGCAATTCGATATCTGGTGGGGCGGTCCCATTGATTCGTTCATCGCGGCGAAGAAAGAAGGGTTACTCGAACCCTACAAATCACCCAATCATGCCAACATCATTGATCCCAAGTTGATGTTAGACAACGATCCCAATCCGCACTGGGCGGGTATCTATGTCGGCTCGCTCGGCTTTGCGACGAACACCAGGCAGACCGCCATCAAGCCGCCCACGTCGTTCGATGATCTGATCAAGCCCGAAATGAAAGGGCAAATCGTCATCGCGCATCCGGCGACCTCGGGCACATCCTACACCTTCCTCTGCACGATTCTGCAGATCAAGGGTGAGCAAGCCGGCTGGGACTATTTGAAGAAATTTGGCGCGAATGTGTTGATGTGGACCAAGAGTGGCGCCGCGCCGGTGCAAAACGTGGGGCGCGGTGAAGCGGCAGTAGGTATCGTCTTTTCGCACGACATTGTCAAGGGCATTGACGATGACAAGATGCCGCTCGCGCTTTCCTTCCCCGCCGAAGGTACGGGCTATGAAATCGGTGGTATGGGCATCGTCAAAGGTGCCAAGAATATGGAACTGGCGAAAGCCTGGTACGATTGGGCGCTGGAACCCAAGACGCAAGAACTGGGTAAGCAATACAAAGCGTACCAGGGTTTGACCGCCAAAGGTGCACAACCACCCAAGCCCGAGTTGCTGCAAGTCAAACTCATCAACTATAACTTTGACTATTGTGGCAATAACAAAAAGGCATTCGTGGACAAGTTCTCGAACGAGATTGCAGCGGACACTCTGGCTAAATGAGTTACCGAACTGGCACAGGAGAGTGGGAGAGAAAAATATCTCCCACTCTCCTCTGCGCTCAGAAAAGACTATGACGCTCACCGCCACGACGTTTTCCCCTCTTCATTCACTTGCCCGACGCTATCGTGAATTTCGCCTCATTGCCCAGGACCCCGTTCTGTTAGCCGGTCTGTTGATGACCGGCGCGTTCATCTGCGCGTTTGTCATCTATCCGCTGGCACGCGTGATTGTTCAAGGTTTCTTTACCCTCGAAGGGGAACCCAGCCTGATCTATTTTGAACGTTACGTGAACCCGCGCTATGTGGTGCAATACTGGCAAATTTTCTTCTGGACAATCGAGATGGGTGTGCTGGCTGCGGTCGGCAGTACCGTGCTGGGGTTCATCTTTGCGTACACGATGGTGCGTTGCAACATCCCGTTTCGCGGTCTCGTCCATGCGCTTACGCTGGTACCCACCATCTCGCCCCCGTTTGCTATCGCCCTGGCGACGATTCTCCTCTTTGGGCGCTCGGGTTTTATCACCAAAGAAATCTTGAAAATTCAGTTTGGTCCAGGGGTCAATGATATTTATGGAATGGACGGGCTGGTGTTCGTCCAGATTATTACGTTTTTCCCGATTGCCTATCTCATCATTCGTGGTTTGCTGGAACGCATTGACCCCTCGATGGAAGAAGCCGCGCTCTCGCTGGGCGCGAGCAAGTGGTACATTTTCCGCACCGTTACCTTACCCTTGTTGACGCCCGGCATCGCGGGCGCGTTCTTGCTGATGTTCGTCGAGTCACTGGCAGACCTGGGCAATCCGATTCTCATTGGTGGCAACATCACTGTGCTTTCCACCCAGATCTGGATTGCGGTCAACGGTGAGTATGATCAGCAAAAAGGCGCGGCGCTTTCGCTGGTGTTACTTTTGCCGACGCTTACGGTGTACCTTTTGCAACGCTACTGGGTCTCGCAAAAATCGTACATCTCGGTGACGGGCAAGCCGACGGGCGGCGGGGTGGGTTTTGTCAAAGAACCCGTCATTCGCTGGACCTTCATCATCTTTACTTTTCTGGTCCTTGTGTTGATTGTCACACTCTACGCTACGATCTTTTTCGGTTCGATTACCAAACTGTGGGGCATTAACTATGAACTGGACTTTACCCACTATGGCAATGCGCTTGATCGGGGCCTGAAAGCGATTCTGGATACCACGTTCCTGTCTGCGCTGGCAACACCGATTGCCGGGCTCGTGGGGATGGTGATTGCGTATCTTGTCGTCCGCAAGGTGTTTAGTGGTAAGGAAGCGTTGGACTTTTCGTCGAACCTTGGGGGCGCGGTTCCAGGTACGATCTTGGGAATCGGTTACATCATCGCGTTCATTCAACCGCCGATGATTGTGGTCATCCTCGTGTACGTAGCGCTGGCGTACTATTTGATTGCGCCGAGCGTACGCGGTTTTCTGCCGCGTTCTCTCGTTTTGATTGTCGGTACGCTGCTAGGGGTTGCGCTGGCGGTGCTGGGCACGGCGTTGCGTGACCGCAAGACACTGGCGGAGAGTCCGTTTACCCAGCCTTTGATCGCGCTCCCTGTTGTGGATATGTCCACGTGGCTGGCAATTCTCGCGACGATTCTGGTCGCGCTGGCGGTGTCAAGTTGGCTGTGGGCAGAGAAAAAATCGCGCCGACTCGTTGTGCTGATCCTGCTCGTAATGGCGGCATATTTGCTTTCGCGTTTGTTCATCGCCGATCTCACACAACCGCTGGTGATGTGGGGACGCTCGTTGGGTGGCAATGTGTGGCCCCGTGTGATGACCAGCCTTGCGGCGTGGATCAACCTGTTCTTCCAGCCTCCAATGGCGATTGTAGGTTTCACCTACATCGCGCTGGGTGCATTCATCGTGAGCCGCTGGCAGCCGCGCGCGCGTCTGCTGGCGACGCTGGCGTTGTTGGTCGTGAGTTGCGCGCTGACCTTTTGGGGACAGCCGCTCGCGCTTGTGGGCACGCCCTACATCATTCTGGCAGCGTATGCCGTGCGTAGTTTGCCCGCTTCGGTGCGCGCGGGCGTAGCGTCGCTACAACAAATTGACCCGTCCATCGAGGAGGCGTCCACGAATCTGGGCGCGGACGCGTCGCTCACTTTTCGCAAGATCACCTTGCCGCTGATTCTGCCCGCGTTCATCGCCGGTTTGATTTTCAGTTTCGCGCGGCATATGACGTCACTTTCGGCGATTATTTTCCTCTCGTCGCCCAAGTGGCCCATCCTCACCGCGCTCATCTTGAGCGAAGTGGAGCAGGGGGGCATCAGTCTCGCCGCGGCCTATTCGATGATTCTCATCTTCATCGTCCTTGCGGCGATTGGGCTGATGTATCTCATCATCGGACGCGCCTTCCGCACGGAAGGAATGGAGATTACGATGGGAGCGGGATAGTGCAGTCATACTCTTTACATTGCCTTGTATGGCGATGAAGATGTGACGGAAGAGATTAATACGTAATCAAGTTATCGTGCTACAATCCTTCAGACGATAACGGAGTATCCGAATGTATCTTACCCTCAATCATCTCACCAAAAAATTTCCGGCGCGCGGAAAACAAGGCGAAGTCGTTGCTGTAGATGATGTTTCACTGAGCATCGCCAAAGGTCAGTTTATCACTCTGCTGGGACCTTCGGGGTGTGGCAAGACGACCACGTTGCGCCTGATTGCGGGATTTGAATTTCCCACCGCAGGACAGATCATCCTCGACGGTCAACATCTGGAAGAGGTGCCCCCGAATCGTCGCGATATGGCGATGGTGTTTCAAAGTTACGCCATCTTTCCGCACCTCAACGTGTTCGAGAACATCGCCTACGGTTTAAAGATCAAGAAACTCGCGACGGCGGAAATTAAGCGCAAGGTCGCCGAGGTAATGAAACTGACCCAGTTGACCGGTCTGGAGGAACGCGCGCCCAATCAACTGTCGGGTGGGCAACAGCAGCGCGTCGCGCTCGCGCGCGCGCTCGTCGTCGAGCCCAAGGTGTTGTTGTTCGACGAGCCACTCTCCAATCTCGATGCCAAGTTGCGCGAAGAGATGCGCTTTGAGATTCGGGATTTGCAAAAACGTCTGGGCATCACCGCGATTTATGTGACGCACGCGCAGGAAGAAGCACTCGTAATGTCCGATTTGATTGCTGTGATGAACAAAGGCAAACTGATGCAATTCGGCACGCCCGAAGAAATTTATGACCAGCCGCGCTCACTTTTTGTCGCCGATTTCATCGGCTTGTCCGATTTTCTACCCGCGCGCGTCGAAGCGTGCGAGGCGCGGTCAGCGCGTGTGCGGGCGGCTGGTGCGACCTTTACCGTGCCCGCGCTCAGCGGGCTGACGCGCGATCAGTCCCTCTGGTTACACATTCGACCGTACGATATTCGCTTTGTGGACGAGTCGGTGCAAGACAATGTTTTGCCCGGCATCGTCAAACAAGCCACGTATCTGGGCAACATTATGGATTATCGCGTGGAGGTTGCGCCAGATACGGCGTTGCGCGTACAAGCCAGTACAGAGCGACGCTATGCGGTGGGCGATCGCGTCCGTCTGCATTTTCCAGTTGCGCGCTGCCATTTGATTACCGAAGAATAATCACACCACATTTTTGACCGCCAGGAGATTCAACTGATGTTTTCCTCGCTTCCCCAAACCGTACCTGATTTGATGAAATGGCAATGGTCGGACATCGAGCCGTACTTTCACGACTTGACCACGCGCGCGCTCGACGCGTCCAATGTGCATACGTGGCTGGCGGATTGGAGCGCGCTCGATGAGCGGCTGGGCGAGATGTACGCGCGTCTCAGTCTCGCCAAAACCCAAAACACGGCTGACAGGGACGCCGAGCAAGCGTACAATGCCTTTCTGGATCACATTTTTCCGCAAGCCGAAGCCGCGCGCCAGAAATTGCGCGAGAAATTACTTGCCAGCGGACTGGAACCACAGGGATTCGAGTTGCCGCTCAAGCGAATGCGCGCCAGCGCGGCGTTGTTTCGTGAACACAACTTGCCGCTGTTGACGCAAGAGCAAAAACTGGTGTCGCGCTATGAAAAAATCATCGGCGCGCAAACGGTCGAGTGGGAGGACAAGGAAATCACGATTGCCCAGTTGCGTCCGATCTATCAGAATCCCGATCGCGCGACGCGCGAGCGTGCGTGGCGATTGGCGCTGACGCGCCAGTTGGCGGATCGTCAAGCCATCAACGAATTGTGGCGCGAGTTTCTCACGCTGCGACGCCAGATCGCCGCGAACGCCGACCAGCCCGATTATCGCGCGTACAAGTGGCAACAGTTGCATCGTTTCGATTATACGCCTGAGGATTGTCGCACGTTTCATCACGCGATTGAAACGGCGGTGGTGCCTGCGGCGCAACGCATCTACGAGCGGCGTCGCCAACGCCTCGGTGTGGAAACGTTGCGCCCCTGGGATCTGGATGTGGATGTGTTCGGGCGCGCGCCGCTCAAACCATTCAACACCGGCGAAGAGTTGAAAGAGATTGCCGCGTCCATTTTCAATCGCGTGGATGCGACACTGGGCGAATATTTCGCGACGATGGTGCGCGAAAACTTGCTCGATCTGGAGAGTCGCAAGAACAAGGCACCTGGCGCGTACTGCACCAACTTTCCAATGTCCAGACGCCCCTTTATTTTCCAGAACGCTGTCGGTTTGCATAGCGACGTGCAAACGATTCTGCACGAGAGCGGGCACGCGTTTCACAACTTTGAACGCTATGTGTTGCCGTACGCGCCGCAACGTCAGGTCGGTATGGAATTTGCCGAGGTCGCTTCGATGGCGATGGAGTTGCTGGCAGCGCCATATCTCGCCAGATCTCAAGGCGGTGTGTATTCCGAGGCGGACGCAGCGCGCGCACGCATCGAACATCTGGAGAGCGAGATTTTGTTCTGGCCCTATATGGCGGTGGTGGACGCGTTCCAGCACTGGGTCTATGAAAATCCCGAGGCGGCAATGGACGCATCGAATTGTGATGCGGAATGGGCGCGCCTGTGGCAGCGTTTTATGCGCGGTGTGGACTGGAGCGGGCTGGAACAAGAGATGATGACCGGCTGGCATCGCAAATTGCACATTCACGAAGTTCCGTTCTACTATATCGAGTATGGCCTGGCGCAGTTGGGCGCGGTGCAGGTGTGGGGCAACGCGTTGCGCGATCAAGCGCGCGCGGTCGCCGACTATCGGCGCGCGCTCGCGCTGGGTGGCACGGTATCGCTGCCCCAACTCTATGCAACGGCTGGCGCGAAATTCGCGTTCGATACGGCAACGCTGCAACGCGCGGTAGATCTGATCGAGCAGGTATTGGCAGAGTTGGAGAGCAGCGATTGAATGCCTTTCTAATGTATAATGCCCGATAACCGTTCTGTTGACGATTTATCACTCGAAGAACTCGAAGCACTCGTTGAGCAAAGACGACGTATCGCGCGCGCCAAACAGTTCTCGGAGAGCGCGCCGGGGCAACGCTTTCGTCCCGTGACTGTGTTGCCGACCGATGCGTCGCCGAAACCTGCGCGACCGAAAAAGCGTACGTCGTTCCGCGACCGTGTCTTGTTCGTCATCGAAGCGCTGGCGGTGATTGGTTTGCTCTTTGTTATTGTTGGTTCGCTGGCGAATTTGCAAACGCTAAACGAAGAGGTGCAAGCGCGCGTGGCAACACCCGGCATCAGCGGAACGAATGCCAGCGCGCTCGAATTGCCCGGCTCGTCGTTTCCACCAGCGAATCCTTTGACCGAGTTGCCCGGCAGTTCGTCGGCGCCGCAGGCAGCGCCGCCCGCGTTGGGGGTGCAACTGCGCGCGGTTGCCGCGCTGCCAGTGCCAACGCCGGGTCCGCGCTCGCCCACGCGCATTGTGATTCCTGCAATCAAAGTGGACTGGCCCATCGTGCAAGGAGATGGCTGGGAGGAATTGAAACAGGGGGTCGGACATCGCGTCGGCTCGGTGAATCCGGGAGAGCGCGGCAATATGATTCTTTCGGGGCATAACGACGTGTATGGTGAGCCGTTTCGCGATCTGGAGAAACTGGAAATCGGCAGCGATGTGTTGGTGTACGCCGGCGCGACGCCCTATCGTTACATTGTCAAAACCAAACGTGTGGTCGTCCCTACCGATCTCAGTCCGCTTGCGCCATCGCGGCTACCGATTGTCACGTTGATTACCTGCACACCTTATCGCGTGGGTACGCATCGTTTGATTGTGGTGGGGGAACTGGCACCGTAGAGCGAGAAACCGCCTGTGTGAGAGTGAGGTGGAGAGACCCCGGCACAAGCGCGAACGGAAGAGCCCTGGGTGAGGACGGGGTGGTGGCGTGCGGAGAAGCCGCACGCCATCACCCCGTCTCTTTGTTCCACCTCCCCGGTGGGGCGAAAGATTTTTCGCTTCAACGAGGAGGGGAGAGCATTATCTCTCCCTTTGTGGCGTACTGGTAGGTGACGGAGTGGTATCTGCGTCTGTGGTGCTGAGGATGCGCCAGAATACGCGCACAATGTTCGGGTCAAAGCGCGTGCCGCTGTGCGCGTTGATATAGTCGCGCATGTGCTGGCGCGCCTGGGTCGGCGACTGAGCGGATCGCGCGATGCCGTGCTCCCACGCGTCGGCGATGGCGACGATACGCGCGCCCAGCGGGATTTGCTCGCCGTGCAGTCCGCGCGGCCAACCGCTCCCATCCCAGTGCTCGTGGTAGTGGTAGGGAATATCCAGCAGGGACCGCAGGGTAAGGCGCGCGGCAAATAGGTTGTGCATCTTTTGAAGTTGTTGCTGGATCAGTGCCTTTTCTTCCAGCGTCGGTGTGTGGTCGGCGTGCCACAAGGACTCGGGCAGAAAGAGTGTGTCCAGATTGTGCAACAGTGCACCGTAGCGCAGCGACCGCAGTTGTGATTCGGGCGCGTTCAGGGCGCGTGCCACGCGTACGGTCAAATCGGCGACGCGCGCATTGTGGCCGTGTGGCATTCGTTCGCATACTTCGAGGGTATGTGCCCACCCCTCGATTGCCGCATCGTAGGCGAGGGAGAGTTCGGTGGAGGTGCGCTGGAGGTTACGAAATAGGTCGGCATTGTCCAGCGCGAGGGCGGTTTGCGCGCTGAACGCGTCGAGTAAATGCCGCCACTCTTCCGTTGGCGTGAACGGTGAGCGGAAGAAGAGTTCCAGAACTCCTTTGACCTGACCTTTGGCGATCAACGGAGCACAAACATAACTCACAAATTGTTCTTCAGTGACCAAAAAGTGGCGTTGTAACTGCGCCTGATGCGCTGACAGATCGGATTCACTCATCAACTTGCGTTCGAGAACGGCGCGCCCGGCATACTCTTTGCCCACGCGCAAGGTTGTTTGCTCGATGGCGCGTGTACGAAAGCCCTGACTTGCCAGATAGGTGAGTAGATGCGTATGTGGATCGAAGAGCAGAATCGCCATAGCGTCTGCGTGTAGTTGGGAGAGGAGGGTCGGCATCAAGACCTGGAGAGTGGTGTGAATGTCGAGACTGGCACTGATGGTCATATCAATCGTATGCAGTGCTTGAACCTGACGCAGACGTTGCTCGGTCTGTTCGTGCCAGCGGGCACGTCGAATGGCGTTGGCAGCCTGATCACCGATGCTACGCGCACGGTGGATGAGTTCGGTGGTGAAGGGTGCGCTTTCGGGCGCTGGGGGCGCTGCAAGAAGCAACAAACCGAGTGGCTGTCTCTCGGCACGCAGGGGCAGACAGAGGATTGGCGCCTGAGGCAGATTCAGCCAGGCGCGCTCGGTCGCGTTCAGGCGCGCATCGTTACTCTGAAGTACGACCGGTTGATTGTGATTCAGGATGCTCTGGCAATACGGAAAATGCGCGAGCGGAAGACTGCGGCGATTTGTTGGCTCTGTCGGTTGTGCGGAAGGAGGTGAGTGTGCATACAGGCAGAGTGTGTTTCCTTCCACCAGTGCAAGGGTGGCTGAGGTGATGGGCAGGGTGTCCATCGCATGTTGCACGACCAGATGACAGATGGCATCCAGCGTATCGGTATCTGCCAGTGCGCGTGCCAGCGCGTACTGCGCGCTGATTTCGGCGCGCCGTTGTTGTTCGGCTTGAAAGAGGAGAGCGCGTTCGAGCGCGACGGCAACTTGATTGGCAAAGAGGGTGACCAGACGTTGCGCGGCAGGCGAAAAGGCGTCAAGGTGTGTACTCATAACGACGAGCACACCAAAGAGGTGTTGCTCGCGTTCGACCGGGACCCAAAACGCCGAGCGGATTTCAGGGTCAAGCGGTATCCAGCGTGGATCCGCGGACACGTCGGCGAGATACAGGGGAGTGCGTTGCGCCGCTACCAGTCCGACCAGACCGCGCGGCTCACCCTCGATGAAGGTGTGGGCGCGGAGGGTCGTAACAATCGCATCTTCCTGCCCGCCGCTGCTCGCGAGAGTTAAGGTGCGGGTGGCTGAATCGTACTGATAAAACTCGGTCCGCTGGGAATGCACACTTTTGCCGACAATCTGGAGCAAGTGCTCGATGATCTGATGCGGTTCCAGCGCGCGGTTGAGTGTTAACGCGGCATCGTACAACAGTGCCAATTGTTCGGCGCGCTGTTGGGTTTGTTGCAATAGGCGCGCGTTATGTACGGCGGCAGCGGCTTGCGTGGCAAAGAGCATCAAGAGACGCGCGTGTTCCTCGGTAAACTTGCGGGTGGAATCATCCAGTTCGAGGAGATTGAGCACGCCGATGAGTTCACCGCGAAAGATCAGGGGAGCGTAGATGGCGGCGCGGATGCGTGTGGTATCCGCTTGAGGGGCGCGATGTTCCCAGGTGCGATAATCGTCCACGATGACGGGTTGACGTATCTGGGCGGTGTATCCCGAGCCTTCTTCGCCAAGTTTCAAGCGCAGCGGCGCGGAAAACGGAAAGTTGTGTGTCACGCCCAGTTCCAGATCGTGATGGGTGGCATCATACAAAAAGATGGCGCCAGCGGTGGCGTGGAGTAACTGTGTGGCAGAGGTGACAATCGTTTGTAAAAGGAGATGGAGGTCTGTCACAAAGGTCAGTTCTTGCGCGATATGGTAGAGCGCGGCGAACTCGTCGGCGCGCTGGCGGAGTTGTCGCTGGGCGTGCCGCAAGTCGGTCACGTCACGCGCCATCGCACGAATCACCGGCGCAGCGACCCCTGTGGTACGCAAGGTGCTGATGTATTCGAGCCACCGCACGGCGCCGCTCTTGGTTTGAACTTTCATCAGACCCTTTGTCTGACCTTGTTGTTGCAGCGTGGTGATATAGTCGTCAAACAGATGACGCACGTCGGGGGCGAGTACGTCGGGGATGCGCATACGCGCGAGTTGATCCATCGAATAGCCCAGCGTTTGAACAGCCGCCGGGTTCGCGTCGAGAAGGCGTCCCTGCAAATCGTGGAGGACGATGATGGCGGGACTGTGTTCGAACAGATCGCGATAGCGTTCTTCGCTCGCACGCAGGATGCTTTCGGTCTGAGAGCGCGCAATGGCACTCCCCAGATTGTTCGCGGCAATGTGCAGTGCATCAATCTCGGCATCCGACCAGATCCGTTCGTAATCGCATTGATCAAAGCCAATAAAACCCCACCAGTGGTTACCAGTGTAGATAGGCACTATGATGATGGAGCGAATATCCTGAGCGAGGAGGAGTTCACGTTCGCTTGCCGGCAATTCGCGTACCAGTCCATAGACGGGTTGACGTCGCTGCATCCGGTCCATCCAGCGTGCAAATCCGCTTTCGTAGGAAAACGCTTGCAAAGCGGGATTGTCTATCTGGGGGGTGATGCCTGCGGCTACCCACTCGTAGCGTTGTCTGGCAAGTAACGTTCCGTCGGCAGCGTGATAGTTTTCGAAAATGTAGACGCGGCTCACCTCGGCGGCTTGGCCCAGGCGTGCCAGAATGGTGGCGATGTGCTCGGTCCAGTCGGAGGAGCGGAACAAGATTTCGGTAGCAAACGCGACCGCGGACAGGATCGCTTCACGATACCGCAGGGCATCGGTGATGCGTTTGTGTTCGGTAATGTCCCGCAGCGCGCCAATCATCCGATAGGCTTGACCCGCCGCGTTGTACCAAAACATACCCCAATCTTCGATCCAGATGAACGTATCATCTTTGCGACGGAAACGATACTCGACGTGATAGGGGCGATGTTCGTCCTGAGCGCGCTGGAGTTGTTCCAGCGCGTTGGCACGATCGTCGGGATGGACGAGTGCTGCCCAGACGTGAATATCGGTGTGTGCAAATTCCTCGGGCGTAAAACCGGTGACGGCTTGAATCGCGCCGGTCCAGTAGATTTGTCCCGTGAGAACATCGTAATCGTAGATCAACTGTCTGGTGGCTTGTGTGACGCTGTGGTGGTGGTACTGGCTGGCGTGCAGGGCTTGCTCGGTGCGGCGCTGTTCGGTGATGTCGTTAAAAATAGTGTACGCGCCTGCGTACTGGTTTTGCTCATAGCGCGGTGTGCTGGCTACTCGCACGAGCAGGCGCGTGCCGTCGCGCCGTACCAGTTCGAGTTCCGCGCGCGCAGATTCGCCACGCCGACAACGTTCTATGATGGTCTGGGCGATAGGTTGTTGCTCGGGTGCGACGAGCCGCGTCCAGGGTTGACCGATCAACTCCTCGGGGGTATAGCCCAGCAGAGTCGCGATGGCGGTGTTGACCAAGTCGCAATTTCCTTCCGCGTTTTCGATAATGACACCTTCGCTGATATATTGCAGGATGCTGGGGGCAAGTTGTGCTAGCACGTCGCCTGGATTTGCCATAGGGCTGTCTCCTTACCGAAAGCACAGCATCGGATTGAATGGTGGCTATTCAGCGTGGTATTGCTCTGTGCCACTATTCTAACCCAAACGCGGCGGCGCGTCAACGAGGTATTCATACCGCGCCATTTCAGTTTGGGGGCAAGTTTCTCAGCCCACGTTTTGCACTTTTGCAAACGCATAGTTCCGCCCCTGCCCCCTCCCCATTGGGGCGAAAATCTTTTGCCCCAACGGGGAGGGGGAGTCAAAGGACGGAGTGTGGGCGGGCGGCGCAGCCGCCCGCCCACACTCCGTCCTTTGACTCCCCCTC
>DAOTYB010000274.1:0-7127 GCA_034435315.1 Anaerolineae bacterium
GGCAGGGGGATGAGTGGGGTTGTTCCCGTAAAGGCAAAAGATTTTCTGCCCGTACAACGACGGTGAAATTCAGGCTCAGCCATCGGCTTGCGTTAGCCGTCAGTTTCTAACCGACAGCGAGTGATGTCAGTGGCTGAGTAGTTACATCGGAGCTTTTTTTTATTCTCCCTCCAACTTGTCCGCGTACCACCTCAAATAATCGCTCACGTGCGCTGCCCAATAGTTGCTATCGTGACCGCCGCTCCACGAGTTTTGAAAATCGTGGGGGATGCCCAGCGCGTCCAAAAGCGCGTGTAACTCTTTGACGGCATCACCCCATTGGGTATCGTCCGCGCCGATGTCAATCCAGATTTTCAACTCGCGCCACGTTGTGGTGTTCCGAAAGAGCCACACGGGATCATACTGCCTGAAATATTCAGGATCGCCGAAGAAAGGTAGCGAACCGTCCGCGCCGCGCGTGGAAGGACTGTGCGCGCCCACCACGCGGAACACTTCGGGATGCGTGAGCGCGAGCATCAGCGCGCTCTGTCCGCCGGACGACAAACCGCCAATCGCGCGACTCGTGGGGCGCGGCAGCGTGCGATAGTTCGCGTCCACGTACCCGACGACATCGCGCCAGACGTAATCGCCCCAGGGTTTGCCACTACTCCCCGGCACCGGCGCGTGATTGAACCACCACGATTTTTCTCCTTCGGGCATCACCAGAATCATCGGTTGGACTTGCCCGCCGCGAATGAGCATGTCGAGCGCGTGACACAAGCCGTAAGTTGCCCACTCGCGATAATCGCCGGCAAAGCCAGAGAGCATATACAACGTTGGATAGCGGCGCGTGGAAGTGTGATAGCCGGGCGGCAAGTAAACAAGAATCGGCATCTCTTTGCCGATGAGCGGGCTGAAAAATCGCGCGTCGAGCAACTGGCTTTCGGTAAATCCGTGTGGCGCTTGAGGTGTCACCATCGGCAGAATGATTGTGCTGGGACGCGGAATCGTGGGACGTTCGGGCGCGAGTTTTTCGACGAGGTCGCAGGGTGAGGTGGGCGTGGCAGTGGGCGCGCGAGTGAGTGGAACTGTAGGCGCGCCGCGCGTTTCTACCGCGCAACCCACGATGAAGAGCGCGAATAACGCAAGTAAGATTTTTCGATTCATCATTGTCCCGCGAGTTGTGCCGAATACCACAACAAATAATCGGCGATATGGTGCATCCAGTACGTATAGCCCTCGTGTGTGCCGGGCCAATCGCCGCGCCATTCGTGGGGAATGTTTTTGGCCAGCAGGAGTTCACGGAACGCGAGCACACAGCGATCCGAACCCGGACCACACTCGCGCACCTTGTCATCGCTGGCAGCCACATCGAGCCAGAGCGTCAACTGTCGCGCGTTCTCCGTGTTTTTGACAAGCCAGATTGGATCGAATTGGTTAAACCAATTCCAATCGTTGATGTACGGAATCGAGCCGTCCGCGCCGCGAAACGATGGACTGTGCGCGCCGACAATCGCAAACACTTCGGGATGCGTGAGCGCGAGCGAAAGCGCGCCTTGTCCGCCGAGTGAAAATCCGCCAATCGCGCGACTGGTGCGCTGCGGAATCGTACGATAGTTCTTGTCCACGTAATTCACCACATCCTGCCAGATGTAATCGCCCCAGCGTTTGCCATCGGTGCCCGGACCGTGATTGAAAAAGTACGACGGCGCGCCTCCTTCCATATAGCCGTTGGGCTGGACGATGATCAGCGGTTGAATTTCACCGGTGTTCATCAGTCGTTCGGCGACATCTTTCAATCCCCATTGTTCCCATTCGGTTGTATCTCTTAAATTAAAACCGCCATAGCCATGCAACATATACAACACGGGATAACGACGCGCGGTCTGGGTGTTGTAGCCGGGAGGCAGATAAATCAGAATCGGGCGGTCTTCATTCAGAATGGCGCTGCGAAATCGCGTGTAGATGCGCGTGATGTTACCGCTGGGGCGTGGGAAAGGTGTACGCGTGGGGGTACGGCTTGGTGTCGCAGTGGGCGTGAGTGTGGGCGTTGGTGTCGCGGTGAACTCGAACGTTGGTGAGGGCGTGGGGGTGTAAGCAGGGGTTGGTGACTCGGTTATCCCTCTGAAATGTGGTGTGAGTGTTGGTGGGAGAGTGGGTGTGAACACGGGTGTGGGTGTGGGGGTAGGAGTGAACACGTCACACCCACTCACGAGCCAGAGAGAGAGAACAAGCACAATGGAGCGCATAGCGTTTCAATCGTCCAGCGGATTGGCAAGTTCTTCCTCGCGCAAGAATTGCAACGCACGGATTTGCATCTCGGGCGTGATTTCGTGTGACACATTCGGAAAGATGGCGAGATACGCTTCGATGCCGAGGTTCTGGAGGGCTTGCTTAAAGTTGCGCGCCCGTTCGACGCGTGTCTGTCCGCCGTACGGATCGAACGCGCGCGGAACGTCGTGGGGATGGTTGTCCTGTTCACCAACGCCAATCCAGAAGGAGACGCGTCGCAGGGCTTGCCAGTCGAGCGGTTTGCCGACGCATTCGTCCAAGTCTCCCACGCCGTATGGAAATGGGACTATGGTCGGGGTACCGCGAGCACTGGCGACGCGTTCGGTGGGCATTGTGTACGCGCCGGCCGCGAGGACGGCAATGCTCTTGACGCGTTCGGGATAAAAGTAGGTAAAGCGATGGCCCAGTTGCGCTCCGCGCGAGAAACCATAGATGAGAACCTGGCGATACAGTTTCAAATTCAGGCGTTGCGGTAGTACGTCCAGCGTGTCCAGCAATCGGTTGGAGAGTTGGATGTCGTCCTCCCTCAATTGCTGAGGGTCAAGGTGATTGCGGTAATCAAATGTTGGTGCGACCAATACCCAGTGATTGGCATCGGCAATTTTGATGAGATGTTTGGAGAAGGTATCGCCGCGATTGCCTATCCCGTGCAGTACCACAAAGGCACGCAAAGGTTGACGCGCCTGTGCCTGAGGGGGAAGATGCACGTACAGTTCTGCTTCGGTGAGAGGATGCGTTGGGCGCGTCCGCGCTGGAGGAGTGGCAACGATCGTAGTATGTGGTATGGGCGATGGCGTGACGCGCACTGCGCTAACGCCAGGGAGAGGTTCGGTGTTGGAAGATGGGGAAAGGTGGGAGAGGGCTGGTGTTGGGACAGGTGATATGGCAACAGGAGGGGCGGGCGCGGGTGGAAGGATGACCTGGGACTGCGCCTGGACGCTGCTATTTTCTACACCGAGTGATGCAACGATGGTGGGTGGAGCTTCTATGACGGTGGTACTGCCAATCAACAAAAAGGCTACAACGCCGGCGACGAGAATCGAGCGCGTGATGTATTTCGTCATATTCGATTGTGTCCTCTGGGTAAATCTACTATCATTATAGCACATTACTGGACTTTGGCAAACATCGCATAGTTTGAACAAACACGGAATTTCTGCTATAGTGTGTAAGGGTGAAATATGGCTGATTCAGAATGGTCATCGGTATTGGAGCATTTGTTGCAAGACCGCGCTCTCCTGCGCCGCGCCCTCCTTACTAGTGGCGAGAGCAACGTCCTTCGGGTTGGCACATACACTATCCGCATCAAAAAGGGTCCAAGTCTGGAGGTGGGCGACCGCCTCTACCAGAGTCCTGCTGTGAATGCGCTGCGTCGTGAGGTGCGCCAGATGCAGGCAGAAATCGCGGCAGACCGCTATGCTGCCTCTCTGCAGGAGTACTTTCGTGCCCTGCGCGCGTGTTGTGCCAGTTTGCCCTGTCTGACCCTGACGGATGTCCGCGTGCCGAAAAATCTGTCTGAAGTGTGCCTCCCCCGACGGTTACAACCGCAGGAAGAAGAATGGCAATGGAAACTCACCGCGCCAGAAGAATCGCTGACGATGGAGCAGGTTTTGCGCCAGACGCGGACGCCTCATCTGTTGATTCTCGGTCCGCCGGGCGCGGGCAAATCTACCTTGCTGCGCCAACTGGCTGAGCGTGCCTACGACGACCCGCAATTCGTTGGACTGGAGCGTCCTCACCTGCCCTTGTTCTTGCCACTGCGCGCGCTGGCTCGTGCTACAGGCGATTGGGAAGAGCGGCTGAATCAGGCTGTGCGCGACGCGCTCCATCTTACACGCCCCCTGCCAGAAGGCTTTTTTGACATCTGGCAACAGCAGTTGGATGCCCCCTGGCTTTTTCTGCTGGATGGTCTGGACCAGGTCCCGGCGGAAAAGCATCTCTCACTCAAACAGTGGTTGGGTGATCTGCTGGCGCGCCCCGGCATTGCTCGCATCATCGTCACCAGCCGTCCCTCCGCTTATGCGGAGCGAGAATGGGACCTCACCCGCTTGAGCGTCTATGAAATCGAGCCGCTTGCCCCCGACCAGAATGCCGAACGGGCTGGGCACTGGTTCGGAGAAGAGGATGCTCCTCTCTTCCTGCAAACGCTGCAGAACGTGCACAGCAGCGCGCTAATCGAGACACCCCTTTGGCTCACCATCGCCGCTAGAGTGTATCGAGAACGCAAAGAGAAAACAGGAACAGGGAGCCTACCCCAACGTCGCGCGCAGTTGTACCAAGAGTTTGTGAACATCTGCCTGGATCAAGTCCGCGAGCGTGGTCTACGTGACGATCTGGATGCTGCTGTGCTCGACCTGACACGTCCCATTCTGGCGCGCCTGGCTCTGGCAATGACCGATCATCCCGATTGGACAGACGAAGCCGCGCTCAAGCATGTGGTGGCGAACTATCTGGAGGAGCAACCTGGCTTGAAAGACCGCGCCGAGCACGTTGCTCGCCGTTTTTTGAGGGGCATAGCGCGATACAGCGGCATCTTTCTAAAGCGCCGTGAGCAGTACGAGTGGCTTGCCACCTTTCGCGAATATTTTGCCGCTCTGGCACTCGATCAACAGTTGGAAGCGGGACAATCTCTGGACCAAGTGCTGGGCGAGCGGGTGCTATCGTGGGACTGGGAAGAGACGATTCGGGTGCTTGCAGAGGTATGCGCTCAGCCGATGGTATTGATCGAGTGGTTGACGAGGCAAGCGATAGAAAAGCAGCGCGGCACCGTTGCTCTATTGGCGTGGCAGTGCTGGAAGGCAAGCGCTGCTGTTGTCGGCACAGTGCCGGTCTTGCTGATAGACGCGTTGATTGCCGCTCTGCACGATTCCAACAAAGGGGTACGCCGTCTTGCCGCAGTGGCGTTAGGGCAAAGCGGTACACCTGCGGTGGAGCCGCTCATCGGCGCGCTGGGCGATTCTGATGTGGACACAAGCCAGTGCGCCGCCTACGCGCTGGGAGAAATAGGTGATCCTCGCGCTGTGGCACCGCTTGTCACTGCGCTGAGTCATCCCAACAAAGATGTGCGCCGATACGCCGCCAGAGCGCTGGGAAGAATTAAGGATGATCGCGCCGTGGAGCCACTGGTTGCTGCGCTACGTGATCCAGACAAAAAGGTGCGTCTCGCGGCGGCAAGTGCGCTGGGAAACATTGGCGCGGCTCGCGCCGTCGAGTCGCTCATCGCGACCTTGTACGACACCGACGCCGATGTGCGTAAGAGTGCCGCCGAGTCGCTCGGGAAAATCGGTGTACCTGCTTTAGAACCATTGCTCGCGGCACTGGGTCATCCACAGGTATCCGTACGTCTGGGTGCGGTCAAAGCACTGGGGCAAATCGCTGCTCCTCACACGGTCGAAGTACTCATCCCTCTGCTGCACGATCCCGATGAACGTGTGCGCGGGAGCGTAGCCGAGGCACTGGGGAGAATTGGCGCGGCGCGCGCTGTCCCAGCACTTGTGGATGCTCTGCACGCTTCCAGCGCGAGTGTGCGCAAACAGGCGATAGAGGCACTGGGGAGAATCGGCGATGCTCGAGCGGCAGAGTCGCTTGTCGTTGCTCTTGGCGACCAGCATAATGACGTTCGCGAACAAGCGATAGAGGCACTGGTCAAAATCGGTGCCGCTGAGCCGCTCGTCGCTGCTCTCCACTCTCCATATCCAGATGTGCGCAGTGGTGCGGCGGAAACACTCGAGAAAATCGGCGCTGCCGCTGTTGAACCACTCATCGCTGCGCTGCGCGATCCCGACAAATATGTGCGCGCTCTGGCAGCAGAACTGCTGGGACGGCTGGGCGATGCGCGCGCTGTCGAGCCGCTCGTTGCCGCTCTGCGCGATGCGAACAAAAACGTACGCGCGTGTGTTGTAGAAGCGCTGGGAAAAATTGGCGATGCACGTGCCATCGAGTCGCTGACGACCTCCTTGACTGATCCCAACGCGAGTGTACGCTCGAACGCGCTGGACGCGCTGATCAAAATTGGCGCGCCTGCCGTCCCATCGCTTGTCACGGCACTGAGTCACCCCAGCGTCAATGTGCGCTGGAGTGTGGTATTTGCGCTGGGCAAGATTGGCGATGATCGCGCCGTCGAGCCACTCATCGCCGTCCTGCGCGATCCGCACAAAGACCTGCGCTGGAGCGCGGCAGAGGCGCTGGGTGGTGTGGGGGACGCGCGCGCGCTGCCCGAACTGGAGCGTCTGGCGCGCGAGGAGGCCAACAAGACCGTGAGTGACGCCGCCTATCAGGCGATTGCTCGTATCCGCCAGCGTATGGCGCAAACCGGGGAACCCAAAGTGTGAGGATAGGCGATGCAAAGCGTGTGCAAAGTCAGCCCCCTGTCATTGCGAGCCGCGCAGCGGCGAAGCAATCTCCAAACTGCAATAGGGGATTGCTTCGTCGCAAAACTTGCTCCTCGCAATGACAAGCGGGGGTGCAGCTTTGTCAAGCGATTTTGCACACGCCCTGATGGGCGATGCCAGAGTCTTGCAAGATGTTGCCAGTCAAAGCACTTGTACCGCGCACACCCGTGCGCGCAGGTGCTTTTTTTGTTTGTCTTTAGTTCTGTTTTGCTTGCACCAGGCGCCCTATTTTCTGCGCGTCTATCGCATGGATGATCACAGCACCCTGTTGCGGTTGATAGACGCCGAGCCAGGGCACGTGCGCATACGCGAGCGCGAGCGCGCTCCACAACCACAATGGCAACTTGCCGCTTAGCCTGTTTTTCGCACCCTGCGATTTGGTATGAAAAAGCGTCAAAGACACCAAATCTGATACTACTTTTGGGTTATTGGATGCCTCTGGACGCATTGAATCGGCGTTTCCAA
>DAOTYB010000275.1:0-3402 GCA_034435315.1 Anaerolineae bacterium
GCGAAAAATTTTTCGCCCCAACGGGGAGGGGGCAGGGGGATGAGAGGGGATTGCTCAAGAGCACGGCGGCGAAATTTATGGCTCAAGCGGATTTGCCCCCAAACTGCAATGCACACAGGGCAAGTGTGCATTGCAGTTCTGGGGCAACTTTGGCACAGGCAAACAGTAATCACTACACCCACTCGACAAAAAAACGTGAAACGTAAAGTGAATTCACGTTTCACGTTTCATTTCTCGCGTCTGGCGCTGAACGTTACTTGATCAGTCCCAGGGTGCGTTTTGCCGAGTTCAATGTGTTCTGCATCAACATAGCAATTGTCATCGGACCGACACCACCGGGCACCGGCGTGATCGCACCAGCCACCTCCTTGACGTTCTCAAAATCCACGTCGCCGACAAGCCGCTGTCCGCTTTTCTTCGTGGCATCGGGGATAGCATTGATGCCCACGTCAATCACAGTAGCGCCGGGTTTGATCCATTCGGCTTTGACGAATTGCGCTTTACCGATGGCGGCAACCACAATGTCGGCTTGACGCACAATCTCGGGCAAGTTTTGCGTGCGCGAATGACAAATCGTGACCGTCGCGTTGCGATGCAACAGGAGGAACGCGGCAGGCAACCCCACAATGTTCGACCGCCCCAGCACTACTGCGCGCGCGCCCTCGATTTTCGTCCCGACGGAATCAATCAGGACGATGCAACCCGCCGGCGTGCAGGGCACAAAGAGCGGCTCGCGATTCTTCATCGCAAGACGTCCCACGTTGATCGGATGAAAACCATCCACATCCTTCTCGATGGGCACAGCGCTGAGCACGGTTTCTTGATCGAGGTGCGAGGGTAAAGGCAACTGAATAAGGATACCATGCACCTTTGGATCCTGAGCATAGCCATGAATCACTCGCAGCAACTCGTCCTGAGAAATATCCGCCGGCAGATGCACACCAACGGAATGCATTCCCAACTCTTGCGTCATCCTTTGTTTAGATCCAACATACGCTTTGGAGGCGGGATTGTCACCCACCAGCACAGTCGCCAAGCCCGGTGTAACCCCGTACCTGGTCTTGAGCATCTCGGCTTCTTCGCGTACTTTCTGCTGAATCGAAGCCGCAACGGCTTTACCGTCAATCAGAGTAGCAGTCATAGCACTCCTCTTCAGTGTCAGTGTTCAGTGTTCAGTATTCAGTATTCAGTGTTCAGTGTTCAGTGTTCAGTGTTCTGGAACCCACCTACTGATTCAGCAGATACTCGTAGGCGCACAGCGCGGCTTTGGCGCCTTCGCCAATCGCCACGAGGACTTGTTCGATGAACACATTGGTCACATCCCCGGCGGCAAACAAACCCGGGCGCGACGTTTCACAACGATTGTTGACCACGATGCGGTCGTACACATCCGTTACGCCCAGTTCAGCGACACAACGCGAATTGGGAATCACGCCAACTTCGATAAACACGCCGTCCACCGGGATCGTTTGCTCACCCACCACGATGTTCTCGACGTACTCGGTGCCACCGATCTCTTTGAGGGCGTCGCGATAGATCTTTACTTTGGGATTCGCCTGCAGTCTCTTGCCAAAAGGCGAATCAATCTCACCATCTTCTGGCAAGACCAGATGCACCTGTTTGGCGATATTCGCCAACTCTGCAGCAGCGTGGAGCGCGCGCATATTGCTCCCCACAATGGCTGGCTCGCGCTCGATAAAGAGTTGCGCGTGACTGATGGCAGAGTAGGACAAGCCCTTGCCAATCAACTGACGTTCGCCGGGAACATTCAGCCGTTTGGGAAAAGCCCCGGTGGCTACAATGACCGCGCGCGCATCGAGTTTTTTATTGCTCGCCGTAAACACGGCAAAGTTTCCTCCCTCGGGTACGATATGCGTCACGCGGTCAATCTGACGCACCGAGGTCAAGTAGTCCACCTGACGCTTGAACTTTTCGACTACTTCGCTGCCGCGTATGACTTCGTGCCCTTCGTATCCTTTGATGTCCAGGCCATACGCTGTCTTACCGCCCAGGTCCTCGGTAATCAGCAGGACGTCCAGGCGTTTATTCAGTGCATAGACCGTTGCTGTTAAACCGGCCGGTCCACCACCGACAATAATCAAATCGAGCATGGTTACCTCCCTTCCTTCTGAATGCGCCTACCGACGCGGCTAATTTTTTATCCTCACCTTCCAGACGACGTGCGGACTAGATACTGAGGTATCCATCCGCGTAAATCACTTTATTCATCAAGACTTGAATCGTCTTCCAGATAGCCACTTGTTCGGGATCTTTCATATCCACATCGTCAGGAGTGACTTCTTCGCCGACAGCCGTGCGATCGTGAAGTGTCAAGACCAGTTTGTTGACTGGCGTGGATTCATCACGCTCTTCGACAATGCGGATAAATTCCATCAACTTGTGATCCAGCGGATCCGCAATCGCCATGTCAAGCCCGACCGCCATCAACATCACCATATAGGTACGATTGATGAGCGGACGCATCTCGGCGGGCACCTGATTCGACACATTGGACAAGCCCGCGTTCGTCAAAATCGGCAAGCCGGATTGTTTCAGGATGCGCACCGCTTCGACGCATTGCGGCACATACTCCTGACAACCCTTGACGGTAAGGACAAGGGGATCAATAATCAAGTGTTCCAGAGGCAATCCAACTTCTTCGCAACGCGGCACCAACTTTTCGAGCGCGAGTGATACACGCGCTTCGGCGCTGACCGGGATACCTTCTTTCGCCATCGTCAGAGCAATCAGTTTCGCCCCATACTCGGCAGCGACCGGCGGCACCGTCTCCAGACGTTCCGCTTCCGCAGAAGTGGAATTGACGATCGCTTTGCCGCGCGGAATCTTTTTCAAACCGGTCTTGATTGCTTCCAGATTCGTTGTGTCGAGTGACAGGGTGACGTTCGTGCCGACTGCCTCGTGAATCACATCCACCAGCCAATTCATCACTTCGGGGCCTGCTTTTTTCTGTGGACCGATGTTCAGATCGAGCGCTTGCGCGCCAGCCTGGACTTGCTTGCGCGCCAGTTCAACAAAAAATGCTCCGTCACGATTCGCCAGAGCCTCTTTGACTCGCGGCGAAACAATGTGAATGTTCTCACCGATGATGTACATTTGGTTCCTCCTTTTGGAGATTTTGACAAAAGACGAAGGACCGCTTCGCGACCAATGACGAAAGCGTCTGTCCTTCGTCATTCGTCTTTCGTCATCCTCCACAATTTTCCCAACACCTCCTCCAGCGCTGGACCTAACCTGGCGGGGTCGTCGGTTTTTTCCGGTTCATTTTGAGGTAGTGGTAAGAAAGTAAGTGATGGTGTACAATTGGGAGTCGGTGAGAATCCAAGTGTTGGAGGTCAACCATGATCCAAGTGACCATCACCTATCACTGCCGCAAATGCGGCA
>DAOTYB010000276.1:0-9365 GCA_034435315.1 Anaerolineae bacterium
GCGAAAAATTTTTCGCCCCAACGGGGAGGGAGCAGGGGGTGGGGCTATGCGTTTGCAAAAGTGCAAAACGTGGGCTGAGAAAGTTGCCCCCAAACAGAAATGCACCCCTCCTCAAATTGACAGCACGTCCCTTTTCTGGTATATTGTCTATGCAAACGTGTGCACGAACCAACGCCCCGGCAGACTCAAGGAGGAGCAATGCGCGTCTCTATCAAAGATGTCGCGCGCGTGGCCGGCGTATCCCACTCGACGGTCTCGCGCGCGCTGGCTCACAGTCCACTCATCCCGGTAAAGACCCGACGACGCATCGAACGGGTCGCTCAAAAACTGGGCTATACGCCCAACGCGATTGCGCGCGGGCTGGTCACTCAGCGGACGCACGCCGTTGGCGTCATCGTCACTTCGATCGCCGATCCTTTTGTCGCAGAGATTGTGCGCGGCATCGAGCACACGGCAGGTGCTCAGGGCTATCGTGTGGTGCTGGCAATGTCACACAACGACCCGGAACGCGAAGTGAATGCCGTAAAAGCGTTGCGCGAATGGCGCGTGGATGCCGTCATCGTCGCGTCGTCGCGGGTGGGGGCGTTGTATCAACCACTCCTCAAAGACATCGGCGCGCCGATTGTGCTCATCAACAATCAGAGTCCACGCAACAGTCGGATGATTCACTCGGTCATCGTTGATGATGTGCGCGGGGGTGAACTGGCAACCCAGTATCTTCTTTCGCTGGGGCACCGCGTCATCGGACACATTCGCGGTCCGGCGGGCTATCGCGCCACACGCAATCGGCTGGCGGGCTATCGGCGGGCATTGCGCAAGGCGGGCATTCCGTACGACCGCGCGCGCGTCGTGGATGGTGATGGACGCGCCGAAGGTGGCGAAAAGATTCTGCAACTCCTTGAACATTCTCCTGCTCCTACGGCTGTGTTTTGTTACAACGATATGACCGCCATCGGTGCGCTGCGCGCGCTCAAGCGGCGGGGTGTGCGCGTACCACACGACCTCTCGCTGATCGGATTCGACAATATTTTGTTTGCCACGTACGTGGATCCCCCCTTGACCACCATCGCACAACCGATGTTCGAAATGGGACAGTCCGCGATGCAAATGGCGTTGACGCTCATCCAGGACCCCAACGCGGCAATTAAAGACATACTCATTCAAGGCAAGTTAATCGTGCGCGAATCAACCTGCCCCATCTCGTAAGAGTTACGCCGGGGCACGAGCGTCACGCGAGATGAAAAAAATACACGACGGTCGGCGGCGCAGCGTCGCAGGAAAACGGGAATGCGACGCTGCACCCGAGTCCGTCGGCGGTAATTTTTCAAGGAGGACTCTATGGACAAGATGAAAGCGTTCATTGTAGCGGATGTGGGAAAACTCGAACAAGTCGAGCGCCCGATTCCTCAAGTTACAGAGCCGGACGATGTGCTCCTCAAAGTCAAAGCCGTTGGGATTTGTGGCAGTGACGTGAAAATCCTCGAAGGCAAACATCACTTTAAACCCGGCACCGTGCTGGGACACGAGTTCTGCGGCGAAGTCGTGGCAATCGGCTCGCACGTCCGTCACATCAAAGTCGGTGATCGCGTCGCGGTGGACAACAACATTCGTTGCGGATTCTGCTCGTTCTGCCGAATGGGCCTCAGCAGCCAGTGCGTTGACATCAAAACGAGCGCGCTCGGTGTGATGCGCGATGGTGGCTATGCCGAGTACTGCCTGGTCCCCGAAAAGCAATGTTACGTGCTCCCGCCAGAAATTGACGACGTGTTGGGTACTCAGGTGGAAACGCTTGCCACCGTCGTCAACGGAATGAACACCCTGCGGATGATGCCGTACGATTATGTGTTGATTCTGGGATTTGGACCCATCGGCTATTTGTTCGCGCAACTCGCCAAAAACATCGCGGCCAAAGTCGCGGTCACCGAAATTGATCCATTTCGCATCAACATCGCCAGAGAGTGTGGTTTGACCGTGTGGAACCCCCGAGAAGTGAACATCGAGCAAAAAATCACCGAGTTCACCTACGGTCGCAAAGCCGACATTGTGATTGAAGCCACCGGCAACGCGTTCGAACAAGCCCTCAAATGCGTGACCCCCGGCGGCAAAGTCTTGCTGTTCGGTATGGATTCGAGCGTGCGCGCGACCGTCATCCCAAACGAAATCACGCGTTGGGCGACCCAGATTCTCGGGGTGTATCTCGGTCAGAACACAATGGTGCCGGCGATTCGTCTCTTTCAAGAAAATCGTTTGAACATGAAACCGTTCTTTACCAGAGTGATTCCGCTCAGCGAGGCACCTCAGGCTTTTAGCGATCTGGGTCTCGATTTACAAACGTTGCAACCCAAGCCCAAGAACGCGATGAAGATTGTGATGAAGGTGTAAAATGAAACGCCGCGTCAACATTGCTGTTATCGGCACCGGACGAATGGGGAGCGTCCACGCGCGCAATCTGGCGCGCGCCATCCCCACAGCGCATCTCGTCGCGGTGTGCGATATTCGCCTGGAGGTCGCGCAAGCCGTCGCCGATGAATTGGGCGTGACGCGCGTGGTGCGGGATTACCACGACTTGCTCGCAGACCCAGACATCGAAGCGCTTTTGATTGCGACCACTACCGACACGCACGCGTTCATCATTCAGGATGTTGCCGACGCTGGCAAACACATCTTTTGCGAAAAACCGATCGCGCTCGATCTCGCCGATGTGGATCGCGCGCTGGCGGCGGTGGAGCGCGCGGGGGTTAAATTTCAGGTCGGCTTCAACCGACGCTTTGATAAAAATTTCCAGCGCGTTCACGACATTGTGGCTTCGGGTGAAATCGGACGACCGTGCATCCTGCACATCATCAGTCGCGATCCTGAACCTCCCTCGGTTGAGTACGCGCGCACGTCGGGGGGAATGTTTCTCGATATGACGATTCACGATTTCGATATGGCGCGCTATCAAGTCGGTGAAATCGAAGAGGTGTATGCGGTGGGCAAGGTGCTCGTCGCGCCGCAGTTAGCCGCCGTCAACGATGTGGATACCACACTCACGACGCTTCAATTCGCGAACGGCGCGATTGGTGTGATTGACAACAGTCGTCAAGCAGTGTTTGGCTATGATCAACGTCTCGAAGTATTTTGTTCGCACGGCACCGCCATCGCCGAAAATGAACTGGAGAACAATGTCATTCGCGCGAACCAAGAAGGATTTCACACGTCGCGCTCGCTGTACTTTTTTATGAATCGCTATGCGCCCTGCTATGTGGAAGAGGTACGTCAATTTGTCGAATGCGTGCGTGATGATAAACCTGTACCCGTCACGGGTGCCGATGGACGCGCCGCGGTGGTGCTGGGTTATGCCGCGTGGAAATCCTTTCGCGAGAAACGACCGGTCAAAGTGAGTGAGATTGTATAGTTGCAGGTTGCAGGTTTCGAGTTTCAGGTTCAACTTGTAACCTGAAACTTGAAACCTCAGGAGGAACGATGCAAGGTAAAATGCCCGGTGTGACTTTGATTGCCGATTGGGACCCCAAGCCGGGTTTCAAGTTGGGGGCAAAAGATATTGAGAGACGCCAGACGTATCTGGGTAGTCTGGTGTGGCGTAATCCGAGGTTGGAAATCAGGGAGTACGATATTCCCACGCCAGGACCTGAGGAGGTGCTCCTCGAAGTCAAAGCGTGTGGCATCTGCGGCTCCGATGTGCATATGGCACAAGCCGGCAAAGATGGCTATATCTTTTACCCCGGCCTCACCGGCTTTCCATGCATTCTGGGACACGAGTTTTCCGGTGTGGTGGTCGAAGCCGGCAAAAACGCGTTCGACAAACGGACGAACAAACCGTTCAAAGGTGGTGAACGCGTCACGTCGGAAGAGATGTTGTGGTGTGGCAGTTGTCGCCCGTGCGCGGACGGTCAACCCAATCACTGTGAACGGCTGAACGAAGTGGGCTTTAATGTCAACGGCGCGTACGCCAGATACATCGTCTTACCCGCGCGCACGATCTGGAGTTTAGAGCCACTCGCCGCGCGCTACAAGGGCGACGACATTTTCCTCGCCGGCAGTTTGGTCGAGCCGGCGTGCGTCGCTTACAACGCGGTGATCGAACGCGGCGGTGGGATTCGTCCCGGTGATCGCGTGGTGATTCTGGGGGGCGGTCCGGTAGGTATTGCCGCGTGCGCCATCTTGCGACGCGCGGGCGCGTCTAAGGTCATCATCTCCGAACCCCAACCCGAACGCGCGGCAATGGCATTGCAACTGGGCGCCACGCACGCCATCAATCCGCTCAAAGAAGATTTTGCCGAGCGCGTGCTGGAAATCACCGAAGGAATGGGCGCCGATTTGTTTATGGAAGCGACCGGCGTGCCCGAATTGGTGTACCCCGGCATTGAACGCGTCATCTGGGAAGGACGCACGCTGAACAGCACGGTCGTTGTGACAGCGCGCGCCGAAGCGAAAATGCCGGTGACCGGCGAAGTGCTACAGGTGCGCCGCGCGCGCATCGTCGGCGCGCAAGGACATTCGGGACACGGCAACTTTCCGCGCGTGATCGAATGTATGGCGGATGGGATGGACCTGACGCCGATGATTACCAAAAAGATTCCACTCGACCAGGTGCCCGAAAACATCATCGGTTTGCAGACAGATCGCAGCAACTGCAAGATCACGTACGTTGCGGACTAGCGTATGGCGTATGATATTGTGATGTTCGGTCACTTTGCCCGAGATCGCAATATGGTGGACGGGCACGGCAGAATCGAGTCGGGCGGCGCGGTGTATTTCGGCAGTATCGCCGCGCGACGACTCGGCGCGCGCGTCGCCATCGTCACGCGTTTGCATCCCGACGATTTTCCTTACCTCGACGAGGTCAAGCACGAAGGGATTGATGTGTTCGCGCATCCCGCGCCGCAAACCTCGGGCATCGAAAACACGTACAACTCTGCCGATATGGAGCGGCGCGTGTGCAAACTGCTCGGTTTTGCCGGCGCGATGCGTCTGGCTGAGATTCCGAATGTGACCGCGCGCATCTACGCGCTCACGCCCATCATCGCCGGCGAATTTGATTTGACGTTCCTCAAGACGATGGCTGCGCGCGGACCCGTCGCGCTCGATGTGCAAGGATTCGTGCGTGTGCCACACGGACGCGATCTGATCTCGCGCGCGTGGGACGAAATGGCGGAGGGGTTGCGCCACGTCACGTACTTGAAAGTGGATCGCGCCGAAGCCGAGTTACTCACCGGCGAAACGGATCTGGCGCGCGCGGCGCATCAACTCGCCGCGTACGGTCCGCGCGAAATCGTCTTGACGCAATCATCGGGCGTCACAGTGTTTGTGGATGGGCACGTGTACACCGCGCCGTTTATGTCGCGCGCGCTGGCAGGGCGCACTGGTCGCGGTGACACGTGCTTTCTATCGTACCTCGCATGGCGACTCGATCATTCTCCCGGCGAGGCGGCGCGTGTCGCGGCGGCGGTGACAACATTGAAACAGGAACGACCCGGTCCCTGGCGCGGTTCGCTGGCAGAGGTGGAGACGCTGATCGCGCGAATGTAAAAGTTATCGAGGATGAAAATGCAACTCGGCTACAATGGCGCAACAACAATGACCAGCCCGTTTGAAACCGATGTACACATTGCGAGTGCGGCGGGCTTTGAGGTGCTGGAGATTACGGCGCGCAAGTTGGACGCGTACTTGCAATCCCACACTCTCGGCGAGGCGCGCCAGCTGTTGGAGGCAGCAAAACTAAAAGCGCACGCCATCAATTCCATCGAACGGATTAACGCGCGCGATGCTGCCACGCGCGCCGATGTACTCGCGCGCACGCGGGAGATAAGCGAGTGGTGCCACGCGCTCGATTGCCCCTGGATTATCGTCGTGCCCGGTCCCGCACCAGCGGACGCGACGTGGTCGCACATTCGCGATGAAACCGTTGCCATCTTGCGCGCAATGAATGACATTAGCGCGCCGCGCGGTGTTGGTCTTGCGTTCGAGTTTCTGGGCTTTCCCTGGTGCTCAGTGCAAACTGTCGCGCAAGCGTGGGAGATTGTCCAGCACGTCAACCTGCCGACGGTAGGAATGGTGATTGACACGTGTCATTTTTACGCCGGCGGTTCGACGCTAGACTCGATTCACGCGCTCGACGCGCGCCAACTCGCTGTGTTTCACATCAACGATGTAGAGCCAGTCCCCAGGGAGCAGATCACCGACGCGCAGCGTCTCTTTCCCGGCGATGGCGTGATTCCTCTGCAAGAGATCATCGCGGCTGTGCGCGCCATCGGCTACGCGGGCGTTGCCTCCATCGAAATTTTCCGCCCCGAATACTGGACGCGCGAACCGCTCGCGGTGGCGCGGGAAGCGTATGCGAAGGCAAAGCGCGTGTTGTTGGGATAGTTTCGGAGTTACAGGTTGCAGGTTGCAAGTTGCAGGTTTTGATGATGGGAAAGATGCCAACCGTTCAAAAGTTCGAAGACCTTGAAGTGTGGCAAGAGGCACGCCAGGTGGTCAAATTGGTGTACGCATTGACTGCCAAATTTCCAAAGCAAGAAACCTTTGGTTTAGCAAGCCAGATGCAACGCGCAGCAATTTCGGTAATGTCGAATATCGCAGAGGGATTCGAGCGCGGCTCTAATGCCGAGTTCATTCAATTTCTCTACATGGCGCGCGGTTCGTGTGGCGAACTACGCTCTCAATGTTATGTTGCACTTGATCTGGGATATGCCTCCTCTTCAGAAATTGATGAGGTGTATCAACGATGTCAGCGGCTCTCGCGCCGCCTGCAAGCGCTCATCGAATATCTCAAAAAGAGTAACATCAAGGGCCAAAAGTTTCACGAGGACCGTGCAATCTACAGAATAGAACCCCCGGCTACTGATGAACCCGAAACCATTCAACCTGAAACCTGAAACTACCCAACCTGAAACCCTACCGTAAGGAGATACCAATGTCTAACGTAACCACAATCCCCAAAGGCTTGCTTGCCACCGATCAACCCGATTTGTGGTTTGAGGATAACGCCGTCGGGCGAATGAAAAAAGAAATCTGGGAAATGAACGAGGAGCAACTTCACGCTGTTCTCGCCGAGTACGGTTTTCCTGCCCCCGGCGTCGAATGGGGCAAGCCCGGCGCGTACATCCAGACCACCCCACGCTGGCAAGTCGTCGAGAATCGGCGCAAGAACGACATCGTCTTCATTCCAGTCGGCTGCACCGAACTGCACGGCGATCACTTGCCCAGCGCGACCGATACCCTCTTCGTTTCGATGATCTGTGAAGGCGTACGCCGTTACACGGAAAAGTACCGCGATGGGCACGTCAATCTGGCATTGCCACCACTGAACTATGGCGCGCATCCGTACCATCACGTCGGAATGCCCGGCACGATCATCGTGCGCGAAACGATCGTGCGCGAGTTGATGATTGATGTGATGCTCGGTTTGTGGAACGATGGTTTCCGCAAGCAAATCATCATCAACAATCACGGACAACTGTGGGTGCTCGAATCGGCGATTCAAGAATTTCAAAAACGCTTTCAGTTACCCGGTATTTTCCGCGTGCTCGATTGGCATCGCGCCGTGCGCGAAATGTTCCGCACCCGAGAACGTGGTGGCGAGTGGGACACCAACTTTGTCCACGCCGACGAATCGGAAACCTCGCTCTCGCTCTACCTGTTCCCCGCGATGGTGGATATGTCCAGAGCAGTGGACACCGAACCGCGCGCGTATCTGCCCGATGGTCACTTTGACAAGTCGGTGGATCCGTTTGGACGACCGCATCGCTGGTCCGAAGGTGAAGGACATTTTCCGATTGAAATCGCCGGCACGCCTGAAGGAGTTGTCGGCAAAGCGCGCCGCGCCGATCCGCGCAAAGCGTTGCGTCCACTGGCGGCGATTCTGCGTTATCTCACACTCGTCAACGACGAAATCCTGGCAGCGTTTCCTGCGGGACAAGTGCCGCCTGTCGAAGAAGTGACGCTACGCACGCAAGAGGAAATGGAACCCTTCCTCAAAGAGCCGCTGAGTCCGGGCTGGCGACCGGTGTACGCGCTGCCGCGCCTCGGACAAGACACGCTGGTGTAACCCAATCGCTGCGCTCAATGAGCCAATTGCCCAATGTGCCAATGAGCCAATCGCTGCGCTCAATGAGCCAATTGCCCAATGTGCCAATGAGCCAATCGCTGCGCTCAATGAGCCAATTGCCCAATGTGCCAATGAGCCAAATCATTCGTCATTCGTCATTCGTCATTTGTCATTCGTCATTTGTCATTTGCTCATTTGGCTCATTGGTTCATTGGCTCATTGGTTCATTGAATTCCTATGAAACTCGCCTTTGCCCTTTCAACCCAACCCACACAATTTCAAGCCATCACGTTCGATCCGAATTTCGAAGAGCGCGCGGCATACCTCGCGCAACTCGGCTACGACGGAATCGAATTGGGTGTGCGCGAACCACACAAACTCGATGTGGCGAATCTCCAGCGCATACTGGCAGCGTATCGGCTGACAGTGCCAGCGATTGGCACAGGACAGGTGTTCGTCGAAGAGCAACTCTCGTTCACCGATCCTGACCCTACGATACGCGCGCGCGCGCTGGCACGTCTGGAGACGCACCTTGAACTCGCCACGCGCTTTGACCCACCGCCAGTCGTCATCGTCGGATTGATTCGCGGTGGCAAGGTGTTGCCCGGCGTGGCGCGCGAACAAGCGTACGCGTGGATGGTGGAGGCCATCACGACACTCGCGCGCCTGGCGCGCGCGCGCGGGCTTGGGCTTGCCATCGAGCCAATCAATCGCTATGAAACCGAGTGGGTGAACACGGTTGCCGATGCGCTGGCTCTCATCGCGGACATTGGTGCGGACAATGTGGGCATCCTGTTCGATACGTTTCACGCGAACATCGAAGAGCCACACATCGAGGAGAGTTTGCGCGCGTGTGGCGCGCGCCTGTACCACATCCACCTTGCCGATTCGAATCGGTGGTATCCGGGCGCGGGACACCTCAACTTTGCCAGCATCTTCGCGACGCTGCGCGCGATGAATTACACAGGCTGGGTGAGCGCGGAGATTTTACCCAGGCCCGATGTCACATACGCAGCGGCAGCGGCATACACCACAATCAAACCGTTTCTCCACAAATGATCTGTTTCCCCGAAGGTGCATTTGCAAGTCGCAGCAAGCCACAGCCATACCGACCTGCGTCGGCAATAGATGTTATCCGCGCAGACGGACATCGTTCTGCGTTGCGGCAAATAATGGATTTTAAAAAATAAATTGGTAATGCCTTGCCTCTACGTGGGGACAACCCCTCTCATCCCCCTACCCCCTGCTCTTCCCGCTTTGCGGGGAGAGCAGGGGGAGATGGGAGACGGAGAGTGGACGGGCGGCTGCGCGC
>DAOTYB010000277.1:0-10657 GCA_034435315.1 Anaerolineae bacterium
ATTCGTGAAGGTGGACGCACGGTGGGTTCGGGGATTATTACCAAAGTGATTGAATAGTACCAGTGTTCAGTAGTCACAGTGTTCAGTATTCAGTATTCGAGTATTCAGTATTCAGTATTCAGACTGACCACTGACCACTGAACACTGAACACTGAATACTGTGGGGTAGAAGAATGGCAAAGAAAGAAAATCGTATTGTAGTCACGCTGGAATGTACCGAGTGTAAGCGGCGAAACTATACGACGGAAAAAAATAAAAAGAACGATACTTCGCGACTGGAAATGAAAAAGTATTGTCCCTGGGATCGCAAGCACACTGTGCATCGCGAGACCAAGTAGCGTGAGCAGGGATGCCTCTCAAGACACCGTCTTCCGCAGAAGGATTGCTCGGTGGACGGTGTTTTACTTGTTAGCACGAGTGAGGTCAGGGTGGTAAAAGAAGTCGCTCGAGAAAATCGTTTGGTGCAGTATTTGCGCGAGACGCGTGCGGAACTCCGCAAAGTCGTATGGCCCACGCGCCAGGAAGCCATCAATTTGACGATCATCGTAGTCAGCACGATTGTGGTGATGAGTATTTTCTTTGGCGCGATTGACTATTTGCTGACCGCGCTCTTTCGACTCTTGATTGCACGCTAGAAACGGATACTCGCGTGGACGAGCACATTCAGCACACCGAAGAACAAGCACATACCCCATCCGAAGCCAGCGTGCCTGACGCGCCGGTCTCTTCCGAGCCGGTAGCATCGGAGCAAGCCACCGCGCCCCAGCCCGCTGAACGCGAGCGGCGCGCGTGGTACGTGGTGCATTGCTATTCGGGCTATGAGAACAAAGTCAAAAAAGGGTTGGAACAACGTCTGCGCGCGGATCCCGAGTTGCAGAAATTGGTGTTCCGCGTGGTGGTCCCAACGGAAGAAGAACTGGACGTGCGCGAAGGACAACGCAAAGTCATTCAACGGCGTGTCTTTCCCGGCTATGTTCTCGTCGAAATGATCGAATATCGCGCGGACGATCAAGCCGCCAAGCGCGCGTGGTATGCCGTACGCAACACGCCCGGGGTGACCGGCTTTGTCAGTTCGGGCGACAAGCCGACCCCCTTACGTGAGGAAGAAGTCAACAAGATTCTCCAGCGGATGGAGAGCGAACAACCCAGAGTGCGCGTCACCTATCGTCCCGGCCAAGTGGTTCACATCATTGACGGACCCTTTGCCGATTTCCGTGGCACGGTGGACGAAGTCAATATGGAAAAAGGCAAAGTCCGCGTGATGGTCTCGTTCTTCGGTCGCGAAACACCGGTTGAATTGGATTTGTTACAAGTAGAAAAAGTTTAAGCCAAACCAGCCAAATACGCCAGACCATTTGTTCACTTGTCATTCGTTCATTTGGTTCATTGGTTCATTGGGTCATTGGCTCATTGGAGGAAGTGTGGGTAAAAAAGCCAAAGCCATCGTCAAGTTACAAATCACGGCAGGCAAAGCCACGCCCGCGCCACCTGTCGGTACGGCATTGGGTCCGCATGGCATCAACATCATGCAATTTTGCAAAGAGTACAATGCCAGAACCGCGAGTATGGCGGGGATGGTTGTCCCCTGCGAAATTACCATCTATCAAGATCGTTCCTTTTCTTTTGTGCTCAAAACCCCACCTACCGCTGTGCTGTTGCGTAAAGCCGCCGGCGTCGAAAAAGGTTCCGGCGTGCCCAATCGCAACAAGGTCGGCAAGGTGACGATGAAGCAAGTGCGCGAGATCGCCGAGATGAAAATGAAAGACCTTAACGCCACCGATATGGAGGGCGCCGTCAAAATGATTCTTGGCACCGCGCGCAGTATGGGCATCGAAGTCAAAGAATAGCCGAGACCTTCGTTGACCTGTTATTTTTATACTCGTGGGGTAACTACTCAGCCCGGGCAGCGCGCGCTGTCGGTCAGAAACCGACGGCTAACGCAAGCCGATGGCTGAGCCTGAATTGCGTCGTTGTTCCCAGGTAATAACCCCACTCATCCCCCTACCCCTTCTCTCCCCGCATAGCGGGGAGAAGAAAGGGGGAAATGGGAGCGGAGGAGTGGGCGGGCGGCTTCGCCGCCCGCCCACTCCCCTCCCATGATTCCCCCTCCCCACGCTGCTCTGCGGCGTGGGGAGGGGGCGAGGGGTGGAGCTTGTCGCGAGGGACGGCACGGCTGAGTAATTACCTTCGTAGAAACCTGCACAAGGTGATCAACCAATGAAAGATTATCTCCGCACGGTACCCCTTTTCAGTATGCTTGACGATGCGGCGCTGGAGAGTGTAGCGCAGCGTCTGGAATACAAGCGGGTGAACAAAGGTGCTTCCGTCTTCCTCGCCGGCGAACCCGACAGTTCTCTGTACATCATCAAGAGCGGTATCGTCAAGGTCGTCTCGCACTATGAAGGTGAAGAGCGTTTCATTCTTTACCTGGGTCCCGGGGACTTTTTCGGCGAAGGTGCGGCGCTGTTCGGTGGTCCCCATTCTGCCAGCGTGTTTGTAGTTCTGGATGCCGAACTGTTACTGCTCTCGCACGAGGATGTCACCGCGTTGATGCAACAGTTCCCCGCGATGGCATTGACGATCATTCGTGCTCTCCACCAGCGCTTGCGCCTCTCCCTCCGTTCCCCCATTCAGACCAAGCAAATCACGATTATTGCATCCGTCGGCGCGTCCACGCCGCTACTGGCACAGTATCTTGGCGAAGTGACAGGCGAGGAGGTCTTGCTCCTCGATTTGCATTCAAGCAGTCAGGCGGTAGATCGCGAGGGACTCACACGCGCCAATGTGGTATGCGAGTTCCAGCCCTCCTGGAGCGTAGAGGATTTACCGCGTCATCTGAGCCGCTGTGTCGAGCGATACTATTGGGTCGTGTTGTGGCTGGAGCCAGAAGTGCATCCGCTCACGCTCAAAGCTGCTGACCTTGCCGATCTACGTGTGGTGCTGGGGCAGGTCGAGCGGCATGCCGCGCTGCGTGTGATGAGCCAGCCGTTGTATGCCGATGATGAACCGGCGGCGATTCGCCAGTTGGCACGTAAACTGGCGCGACGTCAGGTCGGTTTAGCACTCTCCAGTGGTAACGCGCGCGGGATGGCGCATATCGGCGTGCTCAAGGTGTTGCAGGAAGAGAACATTCCCCTGGATTTTATCGTGGGGACCAGCGCCGGCGCACTCTTTGGCGCGATGTACGCGGCAGGACGTCGCATCGAAGAGATGATCGAGTTCGCGTTCAAAGTGCGCCTGGAGTACAACTTTTTGACCGGTTTTCGAAATTGGGACTTTAGTATCCCACCGCGCTGGGGTTTGATCAAAGGCAATATGTTCCTCAAGCAACTGCAACGCTTGTTCCCCGATGAAACTTTTGAGGGATTGAAAATTCCTTTTGCCGCTGTTGCTACCGATCTGATCTCCGGGGAGGAAATTGTTTTCGAACGCGGTCCGCTCGCCGAAGCGTTGCGCGCCTCGATGAGCGTGGGCGGCTTTTTGGAACCCGCACGGTATGAAGGACGTTTGTTGATTGACGGCGGCGCGGTGAACCCCGTGCCTGTGCAGGTGCTGATCAATCGCGGGATGAACATCACCATCGTATCGAACGTGATTCCGACATTGCCCGAACGCGTGCGATGGAAACGTGAACAGGTCGAAAAGGATCGCGCTACGCTCATTGACATTATCTTAAACGAGCGCGAAATTATGGAAGGCGAGATCATTCGCTCCAAGATGACCGGCGTGGACGTGCTGATTCAACCGGACGTGGCGCGCTATCACGTTCGGCAGTACGACAAGGCGGCGGAAATCATACGCGCCGGTGAACAAGCCGCGCGTCTGCATATTCCCAAGATTCGCAAACTGCTCGCGCCGCGCCCGCGCAAAGAATACGCTTGAGCGTCGCGATTTCCAGCGAGTGTACCCAATGCCCCGTACCACTTCACGTGAAGATTCCCACCTGACAACCGAGTTACACAAACAGATTGCCCACCTGGAGCAACGCATCGCCCAACTGGAGGCGTTACAAGAGGTGGCGCTGGTTTTTTCATCGGAACTGCGCCTCGAACGTCTCCTTGCCTTGATTCTTTCGAGCGCGGTGGATGTGATGAAAGCCACCGCAGGATCGCTGTTGTTGTACGATGAGGAAACTCAGGAACTGGTTTTCGAGGTTGTGCAGGGCGGTGGGGGTAAAGCCTTGCGTCACAAACGCATCCGGCGGGATGAAGGCATTGCAGGGTGGGTCTTTATGCAACGCCAACCCACCATCGTGCATAACACGGCTACCGATGCGCGTCATCTGACGCGCATTGACGAATCGTTACGGTTTCATACCGCTGCGATGGTGGCGGCGCCTTTGATTTGCAAGGGCAAACCCATCGGGGTCATCGAAGTCCTCAATAAAAAATCGGGAGAGCGCTTTACGGAAAGCGATCAGGACTTGCTGATGGCGTTTGCCGCGCAAGCCGCTGTCGTTATCGAAAACGCGCGCCTGTACCAGCAAGTCGTTACCGAACGCGATCGGCTTTTGGTGCTCGAAGAACAGGTGCGCCGCGAACTGGCACGCGAGTTGCACGATGGTCCTTCTCAACTCCTCGCCGCGATGACGATGGGGCTGCGCTTTTTGCGTCAGGTGATTGCGCGTCAGCCAGAACGTATCGAAGCCGAAATCAACGAACTGGAACGTTTAGCCACGCAAGCATTGCATCAGGTTCGCAATCTCTTGTTCGATTTGCGTCCCGTCGCGCTCGAAACCCAGGGCTTGCGTGCCGCCTTGCAGGTCTATGCCGAACGGATGCGCAAGAGTGACGGCACGCAACTCCACCTTGATGTGCAGGACCTCACCCTGCACTGGCCCCCGCGCGTGGAAGCCGCGCTCTTTTCGATTATTCAAGAGGCCGTCAACAACGCCAGGAAACACGCGCAACCTAAAAACATCTGGATCACTGCCCAACGTCAGGGTGAGCGAATGGTGTTGTCTGTCCGCGATGATGGTTGCGGTTTTGATCTGGCTGAGGTGGAACAAGCCTATGCCCAGCGTGGCAATCTCGGCCTGCTAAATATGAAAGAGCGCGCCGAAATCGCTCAAGCCAAATTGCACCTCACTTCACGACCGGGCGAAGGAACGACGGTGACGCTGAGCGTTCCCCTGCCCTCAGCCGATACCCCACGCGCCAAACGGTAATCCGCAATGGGATGTGTCAGGATCCCAAGTCTTCCTCTACTGGTGGCAGTATGGGGAGTATGCCTCATCTGCCTGTGTCTGCTCGTTGCACCAGCATCTGCTCAAACGCCCACGCCGATCTTTGTGCCGGTGGCACTGGCTCCCTTGCAACGTGATACGCCCATCGCGCTCATCGCGCTCACCCTCGACGCTGACATTCTCGAGGTGCAAGGACGAACCATCGTCAGTGGTACTTCGACCTTCAAACTCCACAACACCGATCGGCTCAATGATTGGCAGGGGGTAGTGGGTTTGCCCACCTGGGCGGGTGATCCCTACGCTTTTGATCCCGCGCGACTTGAACCGTTCAACGTCAGTGTGGAGGGTGTCCGCATCAAAACTCTCACCCCCGCGCGCGCCGATCTTAAAATCGGTGCGAGCACGCGCGCTGTGGATTGGTACACCTTTACCTTGACGCTGGAAGGCGACGAAAAGAAAACCGTTCGCTACGATTTTCGACAGGATGTGGGGGATATCAATACGCCGGTACGCTTTGTCTATGGCTTGTTGCCTGCCGCGAACTGGAAAGGAAACGTCGGCAGCGCGCGGCTCACGGTGAATTTTCCCGGCTTTACCACGCTCGAGCAAATTCTGGATTACGATCCGCCCAACCCTGACTTTGACGGCAAAAGCCTGACGTGGCGTCACATCAGCAAACTGCCCACTGCCAATCCCGGTCTCACCTTCTTGCCGCCGACTCTCTGGAACGAGTGGTTGCTCCGACAGCGTGAGGTGCAGGCGAATCCGAACAACCTTGCCGCGCGACTGTCGCTGGGCGCGCTGTTGCGTCGTCTGGCGCAGTTCGATTCGCCGCGTCGCGATAGTTTCTACGCACAAGCGATTGCGGAACTGGAAACGGCTGTGCGTCTCGACCCGCAGCATCGCGCCGCGCGGCAAGCGCTTGCCGCGCTCTACGAAGCGCGTGCCGGTCCAGCCACTGGTCCGCGCAATGTGGCTTATGTGCAACTCGCCATTGCCCAATGGGAAAAACTTGCCGATGATCCTGCCGCGCGCAAACAACTGGCGGAAGATTATTTTTATCTGGGTCTGGAGGCACACACCCGACGCGCGTTTGCCGACGCGGCGATGTACTATGACCGCGCTCAAACTCTCGCGCCCACCGGGGCAGGTCCTCTGTTCACCATCGAACGTTTGAACGCACAACGGCGCGCGTTGAATCTCGCCTGGGCGAATGCACTGTTGGAGCAAAACGATGTGGAGGCGGCACTGGCGCGCGCGCGTGCCGCGCTCGGTGACGCGGGAATGGCGATGTTCAACCCTCCCTTGTTTCAGGTCATCGCGGCGGAGGTGACCACTGCCACAGCGTGGCGCACGATGCGCTTTGTGCTAACGCCGCTGCGCGAAGCAGAAACGCACAACGAACTGAGTGGCGTCGTCGCCCGCTGGCGCGCGACAGGTGCCGATGCGCATCTGGCGAGCGATGGTGTCAATCTCTGGCTCACGGTGACGCTGCCGCATCAAACACCGCTGCAATTGCGCGATGCGATGCGCCTGCTTGCGAGACAATTATCCCCGCGCGCGGAATGGGCACTCGTGCGCGCCGTCCTTTCGCCCGGCGATATTGATTGGCACGAGACCGATGAATGGTTCACCCGCGCTCTGCGTTACAGCGAGGCAGTGGACTTGTCGCGCGCGTGCGGCGCGTTCACCGCGCAACTGGATGCCCTGGCCCAACATCTTCAAGCCCTGGAGAACAGTCCTGCCAGCGACGAAGCACAACTCCAGCGCGCGCTATGGCGATACGCCCAACGCGGCTGGCAAGCCAGTCTTGCCACTGGACGCGTGGTCTATCGCGCCGGTACGCGGGAAGAACGCGTGGAAGCGTGTGCGGCAAAAACGCTCGTGTGGTCATCCTCCACGTGGCGACCCGAACGGGTTGCCATCGTGGTTGTGGTAATCGAAGTGGTGGGGATTGGGTTTTTGATCGCGCGGTGGCGCAGGCGACGGGTCGTGCATAATTGAGCCGGTGCAACTCGTCTCACAGCACGCGGCACACCAGCCCTTTGAGGTATTCCGATTCGGGGAAGGTCAGCAGAATCGGATGGTCGGGGGCTTGCGAAAGTTTAGCGAGGACTTGCGCGTCGCGTTGCGCGTCGGTGGCGGCTTGAAAGACGACTTGTTGGAACAGCGACGCGCTTACCTGTCCTGAACACGAAAACGTGACGAGGATTCCGCCGGGTTTCAGCAACTTGAACGCCAGCAGGTTAATGTCTTTGTAACCGCGCAAGCCAGTCGCAAGTTGCGTTTGCACGAACACAAACTTTGGCGGATCGAGAATCAGCGCGTCGAACTGGCGCGCCTGATCACGATAGCGGCGCAGTATCTGAAACGCATCGCCTTCGATAAACTCGCCGCGCGCGTCGCAGGCGTTCAGCCGCATATTCTCGCGCGCCAGTGCCAGCGCGTCGCGCGAAGCGTCGAGATTGATGACGCGCGCGTGAGGATTGGCCGCGCACACCGATACCGCAAAACCACCGGTGTACGCGAACACATTGAGCACCTCTGTCGCCGCGCTCAGCCACGCAGCCACGCGCGCGCGATTTTCACGCTGGTCGAGATAAAAGCCGGTCTTGTGTCCCCGTTTTATATCCACGCGAAAACGTAGCGCGTTTTCGCAAATCTCGATGGTCTCTGGCGGCTCGGCGCCATACAAGACCCCGGTGGAGGCTGCCAGACCTTCCTTCGCGCGTACGTCCACATCGCTCCGCTCGTAAATGCCGCGCGGCGCAAGCAGTTCGACAACCTCTTCAACGAGTTCCGCTTTGCGTCTCTCTGCACCCAGCGTCAAAAATTGCATCACCACAAAATCAGCATAACAATCCACAATGACGCCGGGCAATCCATCGCTTTCCGCGTTGACCAGACGATAGGCGTTCGTGGTCGTACGATTCACATAGAGCGCGCGCGCGGCAATCGCGCGCTCGAGGCGCGCGCGTAAAAACGCGCGATCAATCGGTACGTCGTCGAACGTCCATACCCGCGCGGCAATTTGCGAACGCGAGTTGTAATAGCCGCGTGCCAACCAGTGCCCCGCCGCATCGCAAATGTCCACCGTGTCGCCATCGTGAGCCGCTTCGACGCGCGCAATCGCGCCAGAAAAAACCCAGGGGTGATGCGCGCGGAGTGGCTTGTCTTTACCGGGCTTGAGGACCAGACGTGGAGTCATAGCAGGACGAAGGATGAAAGACGGATGACGAAGGAGGGATGACGAAAGACGAAGGACGAAGGACGAAAGTTGTTTTCGTCCTTTGTCTGTGGTCATACGCGCAGACGGAGCGCGGCGGGGCGTACGTGCACCGTTACAGGACCGGGTCCCAGTACCTCGCCATCGGCTTCAATCAGCATCGTTTGACGGGGTTCGATGGTCGCTGTGCGAATGTGATACTCGCGCACCTTGGGATGTTCGAGAATGGTACCGTTGTAGAGACGCGGCGTGTTCAACACTACCTCCAGGCGTCCCATATCGCCAATCGTAATCACTTCGAGAATACCATCGTCGAGGAGTGAGTGCGGGCTGACCTGCATTCCACCCCCAAGGAATTTGCCGTTACAAATGATGATGTCGTTGAACCGACCTTCGACGGTGGCGTTTTCCAGACGCAACACCACGTCCTTGTTGCGATATTTCCAGATCGTCTCGAGGAGTGCGGTGTAGTAGGGCACGGTGCCCCCGATACGCTTGCCGCGCTCTTCGACGCGCTGGGCGACGTGAGCATCAAATCCGATGCCGGCAGCGTTGGCAAAAAAGCGTCGCGTGATCTTGCCCTCACACTCGAAAATCAGTTCGCCAAGGTCAATCAAGCATGTCTGTGTCGAGTGCACCAGTTGGCGTGCTGCCACAATCGGATCGCGCGGGATTTGGGCGGTGCGAAAAAAGTCACCGCCGGTCCCGCTGGGAATCACACCGACCGTCACGGCAGGATTGATGGGCACACCAGCGTCATCGAACAGTCCGTTCACCACTTCGTTCAGGGTACCATCGCCACCGACTGAAACAATCAAGTCGTAGCCGGCGCGGACGGCGGCACGCGCTAGTTCGATCGCGTGAAGATGGTACTCGGTGAAAATGCAATCGAAGGTAAAATGCTCGGCGCGCAGCACGGGTTCAATTGTGCGCCACCGTTCGCGCATCTTGCCGTACGCGGCTGTGGGATTGATGATGAGGTAGGGTTTCATTGAAGAATACCTCGCCTATGTGATTCTACGGTTGAGATGACTGCCAGCGGGCGTACACCTCCGCGCGCCGATCGCGAAACACCGGCACACGCGCGCGTACCTCGTCCACCACATCGAGGTTGATGCGCGCGAGGCACAATTGCTCGCACGCGTCAGCGTGGATGAGCGATGTGCCCCACGGATCAATAATCATCGAATTACCACCAAACGTTTCGCCCTTTGAAGTGCCGACGCGATTGCAGGCAGCAATGAACATCTGGTTTTCGATGGCGCGCGCGGGAAGTAACGCGCACCAGTGCGCAATACGTTTGTGGGGCCACTCGGCAGGGATAAAGATGAGGCGCGCGCCTGCCAGCGCGTAATGCCGCCACAGTTCGGGAAAGCGTAAATCGTAGCAGATCGCCAGCGCGCATTTACCGAAGGGCGTATCGAACACCTCGGCATCCTCGCCGGCGGTTAAAAACTTGTCTTCATCAAGCATCGGAACAAGATGCACTTTGCGGTATAAACCCAGACGGTTACCGCGCGCGTCGTGAAAGGTCGCGGTGTTGTAGATTTTGCCTTCGCGCATTTCTAACAACGAGCCCACAATCGCAATCGCGTATTCGCGCGCGAGGTCTGCTACTGTGGCAAAGAGTCCCTGGTCGAGCGCGGCGGCGTGGATAGACGCGTGTTCCAGATCGTACGCGCTTGCCCACAATTCGGGCAGCACCACGACATCGGCGCCGTGTGCTCTGGCGTATGCGATGTACGTGCGCGCGGTGTGCAGGTTACGCGTCGTGTCACCCAGCGTGAGGTCTATTTGCGCGAGGGCGAGGGTCAAGTGGTTGGGCATAGTGTATCCAAAACAGTTCTCCCTGCTCCTTGCTTTCTCCAAAGCGGGAAGAGTCGGCGGAGATGTTGTCCGCGCAGGCGGACATCGCTCTGCGTTGCAGCAAATTTATGTGCGCAGATTTGCCCCAAAGGATGGGGTAGTAGCGGGCGGCGAAGCCGCCCGCTACCACCCTGTCATCCCCTTCTCTTCCCGCGTCGCGGGGAGAGAAGGGGGCAGGGGGATCAGAGGGGATTGCTCAAGAGCACGGCTGTGAAATTTATGGCTCAAGCGGATTTGCCCCCAAACTAAAATGAAATGCACGGACATGGGTGTATTTCAGTTTGGGGGCAAATTGCAAACCGCATGCCACATTTCATCAAACCGACCGCTGAGCAGTGCCGTGCGGATCGGCAGGAGGTTCTCAGCACCTGAACGACTCC
>DAOTYB010000278.1:0-10824 GCA_034435315.1 Anaerolineae bacterium
GGGTGTGGGCGGGCGGCTTCGCCGCCCGCCCACACCCCTCCTCCCATCTCCCCTGTTCTCCCCGCTTTGCGGGGAGAGCAGGGGGCAGGGGGATGAGAGGGGTTATTCCCAGGGAACGACAGCGAAATAACGACCATCGAAATCTTCAAATGGCGGAAAAGACTTTTGCACACCACTTAGTCGAAAGGTGTTGTTTATGCCAGACATGGAAACGATTGTCTCTTTGTGCCGACGCCGCGGCTTTGTCTTTCAGGGATCAGAAATTTATGGCGGGATTGGTGGATTCTGGGATTACGGTCCGCTGGGTGTGGAGTTGAAGAACAATATCAAACGCACGTGGTGGAAGGCGATGGTGCAAGACCGCGACGACATCGTGGGTATTGATGCCGCGATCATTATGAATCCGAAGGTGTGGATCGCCAGCGGTCACGTTGCCACGTTCAACGATCCGCTGGTCGAGTGCAAGAACTGTCATCATCGTTTTCGCGCCGATCAGATTCCCGGCGATGCGTGTCCGCACTGTGGCGTCAAAGGCGCGTTGACCGAGCCGCGTCAATTCAATGTAATGTTCAAAACCCACGTGGGTCCCGTCGAAGATGATGCCGCGCTGGCGTACTTGCGTCCCGAAACCGCGCAAGGCATCTTTGTCAATTTCTCCAACGTCCAACAAACGATGCGCAAGAAAATCCCGTTTGGCATCGCGCAGGTAGGACGCGCCTTTCGCAACGAGATCATCACCGGCAATTTCATCTTTCGCGATCGCGAGTTCGAGCAGATGGAGGTCGAGTTCTTTATCAAGCCGGGCACCGAAGACGGCTGGCACGACTATTGGCGTGATGAACGACTGCGCTGGTGGAAACAAACGTTTAACATTCGCGCGGAGAACATTCGCATCAAGGTCATTCGTTCCGAGCGCACTTACATCGAGGGTCCCGATCCGGATGACGTCAAGCAAGAGAAACTCCCGCATTACTCCAAAGGCAATTACGACATCGAGTATCGGTTTCCGATGGGGTGGAGCGAAGTTGAAGGGATTGCCAGCCGCACCGATTATGATCTGGGCGCACATCAAAAGTTGAGCGGCAAGGATTTGACGTACTTTGACGACGAAACGAAAGAAAAGTACATCCCGTACGTTGTCGAACCTTCGATGGGTGTGGATCGCGCGGTGCTGGTGGCATTGTTCGAGAGTTATCACGAAGAGGTGGTGCGCGGTGAAAAGCGGGTGGTGCTACGGCTACCCAGGGCACTCGCGCCGTTCAAAGTCGCGGTGCTCCCGCTGGCGCGCAATCGTCCCGAGATCGTTGAATTGGCACAGAAAATCGCCGCCGATTTGCGCCCTGCTATGATGACAATGTACGACGACACCGGTAGCATCGGACGCTTGTATCGGCGTCAGGATGAAATCGGTACACCGTTTTGTGTGACAGTGGATCATCAATCGGCGATTCCAACCGATGAAAAGTACGATGGCAAGGTGACGATTCGTGAGCGCGACTCGATGGAGCAGATTCGCGTCGCGGTCGCGCAATTGAAAAGTGTATTGCTGGAGAAACTCGCTGACGCGTAAATCGAAAATCGAGAATCGCAAATCACAAATTCCATCAGGAGGCATATCGAATGGCAGTCAAGAAATCTATCGCTAAAAAAGCGACACCGCGCAATCGGAAATCTGTGCGGAGTACTCAAAAGTCGCACAAGTGGGTTTATTTGTTCTCGGAAGGGAACAAGGATATGCGTGATCTGCTGGGCGGCAAAGGCGCGGGCCTCGCAGAGATGACGCACGCCGGTTTACCGGTCCCCCCTGGGTTTACAATTACCACCGAAGCGTGTAACGCCTACTACGCGGCGGGCAAAAAATTCCCCAGAGGAATGTGGCAACAAACGCTCGCCGCGCTCAAGGTCGTCGAGAAAGAGACCGGCAAAAAATTCGGTGACCCCAAAAATCCGCTGCTCGTTTCCGTTCGTTCGGGCGCCAAGTTCTCGATGCCCGGAATGATGGACACGGTGCTGAACCTTGGATTGAACGCGCAGACGTTGCAAGGTTTGGCGGAACTGACCGGCAATCCGCGCTTTGCGCTGGACGCGTATCGGCGTTTTATCGCGATGTTCGGTCGTATCGTGATGGGCATCGAGGGCAAAAAGTTCGATGCGATCTTCGACAGCGTCAAAACCAAATACAACGCCAAAGCCGATACCGATCTCGATGCGAACGCGCTGAACGAGGTGGTCGCGCAGTTCAAAGAATTGTACAGGCAAGAAATCGGTGAGGAGTTTCCCGAAGATCCGTACAAACAACTGGAACTGGCGATTGGCGCGGTGTTCGGTTCGTGGATGGGCAAGCGCGCAGTGGACTATCGCCGCATCAACAAGATTCCTGACGATCTTGGCACAGCGGTCAATGTGGTGACGATGGTCTTTGGGAATATGGGCGAAGATTCGGGTACCGGTGTTGCATTCACGCGCAATCCCAGCACCGGCGAGAACGAGTTGTATGGCGAGTATCTTGCCAACGCGCAGGGTGAGGATGTGGTCGCGGGCATTCGTACGCCGGTGAAAATTGCGGAATTGAAGGAAAAGAACCCTGCGGTGTACGAACAGTTCCGCAAGATCGCGCGCCAGATGGAAAAGCATTACCGCGATATGCAAGACCTCGAGTTCACGGTCGAGCGCGGCAAGTTGTATATGCTGCAGACGCGCGCCGGCAAGCGCACCGCGCGCGCGGCGGTCAAGATCGCGGTGGATATGGTGCGCGAGGGTCTGATCACCAAAGAGCAAGCCATCCAGCGCGTCGAACCGAATCACGTGGTGCAGTTGTTGATGCCACAGTTCGATGAAGCCGCCAAAGCCGAGACGATCCAGCACGGGAATTTGCTTGCCACCGGTCTGAATGCTTCGCCCGGTGCCGCGACTGGGCTGGCGATTTTCGATCCCGATAAAGCCGAAGAACTGGGCAAGGAAGGCAAGCACGTTATCCTCGTGCGTTATGAAACATCGCCCGAAGACGTGCATGGGATGTACGCGTCGAAAGGGATTTTGACGCAGCACGGGGGCGCTACATCGCACGCGGCAGTCGTCGCGCGCGGCGCGGGCTTGCCGTGCGTCGCGGGTTGCGAGAGTATTCACGTGGACGAAGAGAAACGTTTGTTCACCGTCGGCGATAAAGTGGTCAGGGAAGGTGACATTATTTCGATTGATGGTGGCACAGGCGAAGTGTTCTTTGGCGAAATCAAAATGGTGCACCCCGATTTCGACAAGGATGAAGATTTGAAGACGTTGCTCGCGTGGGCGGATGAAATTCGGCTTAAGAAATCGCGCAAAGGGATGCCGAACGCTCCCGAAGTGGGCTTGCAGGTGTGGGCGAATGCCGATTATCCGCGCGATGCGCGAATGGCGATCAAGTTCGGCGCGCAGGGGATTGGTTTGTGCCGCACCGAGCATATGTTCTTTGAAACCGATCGGTTGCCCATCGTGCAAAAGATGATTCTGGCAAAGACCGATGAAGAACGCCAAAAGTATCTCGATCAACTGTTGCCGATCCAGCGCGAGGATTTCGTTGGTATCTTTGAAGCGATGGGCGAGTTGCCGGTCGTGATTCGCACGATTGACCCACCATTGCACGAGTTTCTCCCCTCGCATGAACAACTGCTGGTCGAAGTGACCGAGTTGCGCGTGCGCGGTGATAATCCCGAACTGTTGAAAGAGAAAGAGGCGCTGCTCAAAGCGGTTGAGCAGATGCGCGAGGCGAATCCGATGCTCGGCTTGCGCGGCTGTCGCCTGGGGATTATGCTGCCGCAAATCACGGTAATGCAAACGCGCGCGATTATCGAGGCGGCCTGCATCCTGAAAAAGCGCGGCGTCAACGTGCACCCTGAGATTATGATCCCGCTCGTTGGTCACGTGAACGAACTCAAGCATCAGCGCGAGGTGCTGGAAGCCGAAGCGAAAAAAGTGCTGGCGGAGCAGGGCGTTGATCTGGAATACAAATTCGGCACGATGATCGAAATCCCGCGCGGCGCGTTGACCGCCAGTGAAATCGCCGAGTATGCACAGTTCTTTTCGTTCGGCACAAACGATCTCACGCAGACCACGTTCGGTTTCTCGCGTGACGATGCTGAAGGCAAGTTCTTGCTCAAGTACGTCGAGAACAAGATTTTGCCGTTCAATCCTTTCCAGCAACTCGATCAAACCGGCGTAGGGCGCTTGATGCAAATCGCGGTCACCGAAGGGCGCGCTACGCGTCCCGACCTCAAGGTGGGTATCTGCGGTGAACACGGCGGCGATCCCTCCTCCATCGAGTTTTGTCATCGCATTGGCTTGAACTATGTGAGTTGTTCGCCGTTCCGCGTACCAGTGGCGCGACTGGCGGCAGCGCAAGCGTGTGTCAAGCCAATGGCAAAGGACAAGTGACGTACAAACATTGGCGCAAGGCAAACGGTCTTGCGCCAATGCTATTTCAACGTGATGTGATTTCGGCAATTCGGGGGAACCGATGCAATGCTGGCTGTGTGGAGAGTATGTTCCTGCGCTCTTGTTCTTCTACCTTGTCTTGCTCCAGACCGCGCTCATTCACTATCACCACTTTACGCCGTTCGAGCGCGAGATGAACTTGCGTGCGGTACTGTGGGGCGCCAGACCCACACCGCGCTATTGGGGAGTGCTGGTGCTGGATGTGTGCGTTGGCTTGCTCCTCGCGCTGTGGGTGCTGAGCGCGCTCCCTTTGCTTTCGCCCGGCGATGACCCGCAACCGCGCGCGTTCAATTTCCTCGCCGCGTGGATCATCGCCTCGTTGGGCGCGGCGATGTTTCACAGTTACCTCAACGGCACCATCATTCGTTTTCCCAACTATGGCATCATCGCGCGGCGAATGATCGTCGTCGCGCTGCTGGGCATCATCGTCTTTGCGTTGACGTTGCTGACGCTGTGCAGCGCGCTCGCGTCCGATTATCCGCACGCGCTTGCGCTCTGGCTTGCACTCGCGCCGATGCTGGCGCCGCTGGGGCTGGTCCTCGCGCTCGGCGTGTTCGTCTTGCGCGCGCTCGCGTTCGTTTTGCGCGTGATTCCCCTCGTCGGCGATTTTCTGCACGCGGCGACCTCTACGTTCTTGCTGATGTGGACGCTCGAATTTCTAGGGCGCGCGATGTGGTCACTTGCCGTTGAAGGTGGTCACATTGCCGCGCGCGGCTTTGCCGCTATCGAGCCGCTCGTCGTCACGCTCGCCGCGGTCGCGCTCGGCGCGCTCGTTGCCGCGTGGCGATTACCGGGCGCGGTAAAGCACGCGGACGCGGTGGAACCGCCGCTGTTGACCGACGACCGGCGACCGGTGACCAACGACCGCGTGCAATCGCGTGTAAACGTTACTGCGACTGACGCAACGCTTGAATCGCCGCGCCTGCGCGTCGAGATCACGCGCGCGCCGTTCGGCGTCGTCGTCAAGAACGCGCAAGGCGAAACGCTGTGGCAACTGGCGGAGCAGGGCTTGACGCGCGAGTGGCTCATCCAGAAAATCATTTCGATTCCACTGCTCTACACCGGCAACACGATGAAGATGCGGTGCCCGTCAGTCAGTCGGTCAGTTGGGCAGGTGGTCAGTATCGAAGCGCGAGACGATGCTCTCGTCGTGAAATTCAACGATGCCGATTTGCGCCTCACGCTTTACGCGGACGATATTCTTCGCATCGAATTTCGTCATTCGTCTTCCGTCTTTCGTCCTTCCTCCTTCGTCCTTCGTCTTTTGTCTTCCGTCCTTCGTCATTCATCCATTTCGTTCGTCATTCCTAACGACGCGCACATCCTCGGCCTGGGACAACGCTTTAACAAAGTGGATCAGCGCGGCGAAGAGGCGTACTTTTTCGTCGAGGAAGGTGGCGTGGGGTACGAGTGGATGAAGCAGCGCGCGCCGCTGTTGTATCCGCTCTTCAAACGCTGGTTCGGCGCGCGCGGCTCGTTCCCGAATGGCGAGCAATGCACCGGCTTTCCCGTCCCCTTCGCGCTCATCGCGCGCGAGCGCGGCGCGAGTGTGGGTGTGTTCTGGAATACGTACAAGCCATCGTGGTTCAAAGACGAACGACGAAAGACGAAAGACGAAACGTGTTCGTCCTCCGTCCTTCGTCCTTCGTCTTCCGTGAGTCGGATCACAGTTCCGGACGACCAACTCGACTTGTTCCTCTTCACGGGACCCACGCCGCTGGATGTGATTCGCCAGTACACGGCGCTGACGGGTCGCAGTGCTATGCCGCCAGCGTGGACGTTCCTGCCGTGGAAGACGCACACCGGCGCGGTCGTGCAAGACGATGTGCTGACCGACATTCGCAAATTCCGCGAGTTACAAATTCCGCTCGCGCAAGTCGGCATCGAGCACTGGCAGGAGATTCGCGGCTCGTACGAATTTGCCCGGCAATGGTGGCATGACATTGACGGTCTCATCAAGATCGCGCGTGAGAATGGCTATCGCGTGCACATCTGGCATTTTCCGTATATGAACGCGGGTTCAGCGAGGCATCGCGAAGGCGTCCGCAACGGTTATTTCATTCGCAATCGTCTGGGCTTGCCGTATCACCAGCGTATCTTTCACGGCATCGCAACGGTGATTGATTACACGAATCCGCGCGCGTCCGCGTGGCACGAAGACATCGTTGCGCGCACATTTCACGCGCGCGGGATTCACGGCGTAATGACCGATTACGCTGAATCCATTCCGCCTGATGCGGTGTTCTACAACGGCGCGTCCGGTCTGGCGATGCGGAACGCCTACCCTGTGATGTACGTGCGCGCGATGCAGCGCGCCGCGCAGAGCGTACTCGGCGACGATCATCTGCTCTATCCGCGCGCGGGATACGCCGGCACACAACGCTTTGTCGCCGCGCAGTGGCCCGGCGATCAGGATACCGATTGGGACGATGGCGATGGCTTGCCCGCCGCCGTGCGCGCGCTGATTAATGCTTCGATTTGTGGATTCCCGGTGCACGGTTCCGACATCGGCGGTTGGTACGATTGGTTCGCGCCGATTACGACAAAAGAGTTGTACATTCGCTGGGCAGAAGTGGGCGCGTACTCACCGTTGATGCGCGCGCACGGCGGACCGATTGGACGCAATCGCGAGCCGTGGAAATTCGACGACGAGACGGTGGAGATTTATCGCGCGCTTTCGGAAGAGCATGTCAAACTTTTTCCGTACTTTTATTCGCTGGCGAAGCAAGCGACGCGCGATGGCGTGCCGATCATTCGGCATCCCGCGCTCATCTGGAGCGATTGCGCCGAGTTGTACGCCATCGAAGACGCATGGCTGATTGGCGATGCGCTGTACGTCGCGCCGGTGATTCGGCAGGGGCAAACCTCGCGCGAGGTGATTTTGCCGCCGGGCGATTGGTGGGATGTGCGCGCGCATCGCGCAGTGCGCGGACCCGCGCGTATCGTCGTGGACGCGCCGTTGGGACGCACACCGATTTTCCTGCGGCGCGGCTTTGTGGTGCCACGCTTTGCGCGTGCGTTCGACACATTCGACGAAGGACGAAAGACGAAGGACGAAGGTGGCATACCGCCGCCGCGCGTCGGCTCGCTCGATGATGACATCGAAGCGTGGCTGTATTCCGACTCACGCGCGCGCGCGTCGTTCGAGTTGTTCGATGGGACATGGTTGCATGAGGGAGAGGAGCGCGCGGGCGCGCGCCGGGTCGTGTGGAGAATATTTGAATAGTGCGGCGGCTCGTAGTCGTATTGCACATCTCTCCAAACTGTGGTATAATGACAGGCGAAAGTGAGGTGAGACAGTGGCGGTCGTACGCGATGTGGCAATCATTGTGCTAGCGGTCGAGTCTATCGTCATCGGTGTGATGTTGATCGTTTTGATCTGGGAAATTCGCAGTCTCGCGAAATTGTTGCGTGAGGAGATCAAGCCGATTCTGGACTCTGCCGATGAGACCGTTCGCACGATGCGCGGTACGACCACCTTTGTCAGTCAGACACTGGTGAATCCGATTGTGCGCGTGTCGAGTTTTGTTTCGGGTGTGGGACAAGCGTTGCACATCCTGACACGCCGCAAAAAATAAGCCGATTCAATTGTCTTGCGCGCTCGGCGCGTGAGGGAAAGGAGTACACGAATGGCTGATGAGAGTCGAGGCTGGGAATTTCTGGCAGGGTTCTTGCTCGGCGCGGCGGTAGGTGCCACGGTGGCGCTCTTGCTGGCGCCGCAATCGGGTGAGGAGACGCGCGAAGCCATCCGCGAGCGCGGTATCGAGTTGAAGGAGCGCGCCGCCGAAATGACGGAGGAAAGCCGCAAGCGGGCTGAGGAACTCGCGGCACAAGCGCGTCAGCGCGCGGCGGAAGCACAAGAACGCAGCCGCATCCTTCTGGAAGAGCAAAAAGCACAATTACAAGAAGCGCTGGAAGAAGGTAAACAGGCGGCGGCGAAAAAACGTGACGAGTTGCTGGCACGCCTGGAAGCCGAAAAAGCCAGACAGGCGCCAGAAGGTTAAACTTACCGTGGATTGGAAATGGGCGACGCAAGTGATTCGCCCATTTTTGTTTCTCGTTGTGAGTGTGTTATAATTTCATAGCGGCTGACGAACTATCTTATACTCCAAACGGTTGAGATCTTTTAGCCAAGCCCGAATCATAGCGGTTCACAGGCGTTGTCTGCATTCTGGCAATCGCTCTCCCCTATCCCCCTCCCCACGCTGCAGAGGAGCGTGGGGAGGGGAAATCAAGGGGACGGGGATGTGGGCGGGCGGCAAAGCCGCCCGCCCACATCCCTCTTCCCATCTCCCCCTGCTCTCCCCGCTTTGTGGGGAGAGCAGGGGGCAGGGGGATGAGAGGGATTGTTCTCAGGGAACGACGTTACAATTCGCCATCGGCTCGCGTGAGCCGTCAGTTTCCAACCGACGGCGAGCAATGCTCAGAGGCGGGGTAGTTAAAAGTTAAAAACCTAACCGTTTGGAGTATAAAACGCCATTCGCGATGGATGGCGAGTCCTTAGCAGTCACGCAATTATTTCCGTAACGAGGATAACCAACGATGCGCACTCCGATTGTGGCAGGGAACTGGAAAATGCACAAGACGATTGCCGAAGCGCGCGCGCTCGTCCTGGCGATGCGTGATGAACTGGCGCGCCTCGCGGCAACGGGCAAAGTCGAGATTGTTTTGTGTCCACCTTTTTTGGCAATTCCCGAAGTGGCAGCACTGGTCAAGGACACGCTGATTCGCGTGGGCGCGCAAAATATGTTCTGGGAAACCCGCGGCGCGTTCACCGGCGAGATTGCTCCACCGATGCTGAGTGAGGTGTGCGAGTATGTCATTCTGGGACACTCGGAACGGCGGCAGTACTTTGGTGAAACGGACGCGGGGGTCAACCGCAAAGTGCACGCTGCGCTGGCACATCACCTGACGCCGATTGTGTGTGTGGGTGAGAATCTGGAACAAAACGAAAGCGGGCAAACCGATGTGGTCGTGCGCGCGCAGGTGCGCGCGGCGTTGCAAGACGTTGCGCGTGACGCGGCGCGACGCATTGTCATCGCGTACGAACCGGTGTGGGCGATCGGCACGGGCAGAGCAGCGAGTGGTGCAGGGGCTAATGCTGTCATCGGCACAACGATTCGCGGTACGCTCGCCGATCTGTACGATGCCGAGACCGCGCAAGCGATTCGTGTGCAGTACGGTGGAAGCGTCACGCCCAAAAATATCGCCGAATTTTTCGCTCAACCTGAGATTGACGGCGCGCTGGTGGGGGGTGCCAGTCTCAACGCGAATGATTTTATCGCCATTTGCCAGGTGGCACTCGGATAACACCGCTGGTTCAGTCGTGATGTGTGATGTCTATTCTGGTCTTTCTCATCGTTTTTGCGCTGACACTCTTTTTGCAACGCTGGCTGCATCAGCACATTCAGGGATTGGCATTGATCTTGACCGGTAATCCGCGCAGTGGTTTACGTCTGTTGTTCTATCTCCTTTTGCCCGGCGTGATTCTGCACGAACTCAGTCATTACGTGGTAGCCAGATTATTGCTGGTGCCCACCGGTCATTTTCACATCGGATTGCGCAATCTGCGCGCGCGTCAGGTCTCGCTCGGTTCGATCCATATCGAACGCGTGGATCCGCTGCGCGAGAGTCTGATTGGCGTGGCGCCATTTCTTTTTGGGGTGAGTGCCATCTGGGCGATTGCGGCGCTGGGGTTTGATGTTTGGCCCTCTCAGGGTGCCGCGCTGGAGTTGATGTTGCAACGGATTCGGCAGTACGCCGATGACTGGACGACGTGGCTCTGTGTGTATCTTATCTTTGCAGTGAGTACCGCGATGATTCCCAGCGAATCGGATCGCGCGCCGTGGGGTCCCGTGTTGACGGTCTTTGGCTTGATCGTGATGGGTTTGTTTGCACTCGGATGGACACCGACGGTCCCGCGCGAACTGATGATTCTCGCGCGGCAGGGACTCGATGCGCTGACCTTTGCGCTGGGACTGGCGGTCATCGTCAACGGTGCCGTCGCACTCGTCTTGTGGTTTCTGGAAATGTTGTTGGAGGGATGGCGCGGCAAGCGCGTGGCGTATCGCGTCCGCCGGCGCTAAGTCGGTGTGCAAAAATCTTTTCCGCCATTGGGAAGGTTACGGTGCTCGTTGTTTCGCCATCGTTGTATGGTCGAAAAATCTTTCGCCTTTACGGGAATGTCCCCTCTCATCCCCCTGCCCCCTGCTCTCCCCGCAAAGCGGGGAGAGGGGAGGAGGGGCATACGCGTCAACTTAAGCGGGGAATGCCGCATTACAACCCTCCCCTCTCCCAAATTCAGGCGAAGGAGGGGGCGAGGAATGGAGCAAGTGCCAGCCTTAAGTTGACGCA
>DAOTYB010000279.1:0-2929 GCA_034435315.1 Anaerolineae bacterium
GGGTGTGGGCGGGCGGCTGCGCCGCCCACACCCCGCCTCCCATCTTCCCTGTTCTCCCTGCTTTGCGGAGAGAGCAGGGGGCAGGGGGATGAGAGGGGCTGTCCCCAGGTAGAGACAAGGCTTACCAATTTATTTTCTTAAAATCCATAAAGAACGGGTTTTTTCGTTAGAGCAAGCGCTCGCAGCGATTCTGAACTTTGTGCGCCGCTATTCGCATCAATCTACTTTCACCCGCACGTGACGGCGTCCTTCTTCATCCGTCCACACATCGCCGCGCGTCTGGATAGCGCGCGTCTCCGTGCGCGGCACGATGAACTCGACGTGCGTGTATGCCAGCGGAAAATTGCCGCGCGCCTGCACCGCAAAATCGAGCGCGTCGTTGTACGCCGTGACGTGCAACGACACACGCGTCACCGCGCCGCGTTGATAGTCGAGCGTCACGCCGTCATCCTCGACGAGCGTAAAGGTGCTGTGTCCGGCGCGTCGAGGCGGAAACACGTACGCCTGACGCACGTCGTCCGGTTCAGCACCCACATACGGCATCACCTTGCCCATCGGAATCATTCCCCCTGCACGCACCAACAGCGGGATGCGTTCCAGCGGCGCATCCACCACAATCGTTTGTCCCCCTTCGTACAGCGCGCCAGAGTAGAAATCGTACCACTCGGCGCCGCGCGGTAGATAGACCGCGCGCGTGCGCGCGCCTGCCTCCAACACCGACGCAACGAGCAAGTACGGTCCCAGCATAAAATCGAACGACTCGGTGTGCGTGCGTTCATCGTGCGGAAATTCGTACACCATCGGACGAATGATCGGCGCGCCGGTCTGCGCGGCTTGAAAGAGTAGCGTGTAGAGATAGGGAATCAGACGATAACGAAATTCGATTGCCTCACGAATGATCGGAAAAACATCGGGATACATCCAGGGTTCGTTGACGCTGCCGTCGAGATGCCACGAGTGAATCGTAAAGCGCGGATGAAAGATGCCATTCTGCACCCACCGCACGAACAATTCGGGCTCGGGCTTGAAGCCGAAGAATCCACCGACATCGTGTCCGATGTTGGGCGCGCCCGAAAGACTCATCCCCAGCCCCATCGGAATATTGTAGCGGAGTGTACTCCACGACGTGTAATTGTCGCCTGACCACATTTGCGCGTATCGCTGCACACCGGGACATCCCGAACGTGAAATGAGATACGGACGCAAGTGGGGCGCGAACTCGCGCTGCGCTTCGTACGAGGCGCGGTTCATCAGCAAGGTCTGCACGGGACGCAACAGCGCGACGCGCGTCGGTTGCCCAAAGCCCGCGCAGCGCGCTTCGTCATCCCAGATTTCGTACTCGTTGTTATCGTTCCACGTCACTTCGATTCCTTGCTCCAAGACGCAATCCTTGACGCGCGCTTTCCACCATTCGTAGCCGGCAGTCGAAGTGAAATCAATGTACGAACCGCGTCCTCCCCAGAACGTCGTCACGTGCGGCTCGTCCGATTCGGCTTGACGGATGAAACCGCCGCGCGCGCGTACCTCTTCATAGCGCGGATGTGTGGTGAGTAAACACGGTTTGATGTTGAGCGCGAGGTGCATCCCTGCCCGACGAAACTCGTGACTCAGCGCGCGGGGATCGGGAATGCGCTGGGGATTCCAGTGAAAGACGTGCCGTTGATCGTCAATCATCGTCACACCGGACGAGATGTGAAACGCATCGCAGGGGATGCGATGTTGACGACACAGCGCGATAAATTCTTTCAAGCGTTCCTGCGCGTCGTCCGATTCGGTGTACGTCATCGTCGAAGCGAGATAACCGAGCGACCAGCGCGGCGGCAAGACGATGCGTCCGATGAGCGCGGAGAATTTTTCGACGACCTCCGCGATGCTCGGTCCGTAGATGAAATACACATCCAGATCGCCATCATCCGCTTGATAGTAGCGATAACGCCCGCGATACGCGTCCAACTCGCGTCCCATATCGAAGGTGGTCGTGGCGAGATTGTCGTAGAACAGACCGTACGCAATTTGCAAATCGGGAACGAAGGTGATGTAAAAGGGAAAGTGTTTGTAGAGCGGATCGGTGTTTTCCGCATCGTAACCGAGCGAGTCCAGATTGAGCATCCGCATTCGCGCGCCCACTTTATCGAGTGCGCCTGTGCGTTCGCCAAAGCCGTAGTAATGCTCGTCGGGGCGCCGTTCCATAAAGTGCCAGATGGTGCGTCCCGCGCGATCGTAAGCGTACGCGCCCTCGTTGGAATCGGCGGCAAACGCGTTGCCGTGCCGATCGCTCCACGTCAGCGCAAATTCGTTCAGCGCAATGTCCACGCGCAGTTGCGTCGTTTCGATGCGTAGCCCATCGTCGCTGTGATTTTTGGAAAACGCGGGAAGCGTAAAGCGCGAGAGATCATCGCGCGCGCGTCCTTCACGCGGCACATCGCCATCCTTGCCTACGACCGTCCACGTGCGATCCAGGCGCGGCGCGCCATCGGGGAACATTTGCACACGAATCACATCGTTTTCCAGAACACTCACCTGAAGACGTTCGCCGCGCGCGCCAACAAAAACAAGTGGATGAGACTCAGCATCGTGTAATTGAACTTGTGTGAGATAGGTTAGACGCATAAGAACTCCGTGTGACAAGGGTGCTAGACAGCTTGACCCCACTCATCCCCCTGCCCCCTTCTCTCCCCGCTACGCGGGGAGAGAAGGGGGTGAGGAGGGGAGGTGGCGGGCGGCTTCGCCGCCCGCCACCTCCCCCCATTCCTCTCTTGATTCCCCCTCTCCATTGGGGCGAAAAATCTTTCGCCCCAACGGGGAGGGGGCAAGGCAGGGCTTGTGCAAAGTCAGCCCCCCTGTCATTGCGAGCCGCGCAGCGGCGAAGCAATCTCCACACCGCAATAGGGGATTGCTTCGTCGCAAAGACCGCTCCTCGCAATGACAA
>DAOTYB010000280.1:0-2726 GCA_034435315.1 Anaerolineae bacterium
AGAAAAGTGCGACACAAGATGACAGGGGCGGTGAACGTACCAGCCGCGCTGACAAAAGTATGTTCCGTCACGTAACTCTTGTTCCCCTGACACTTGGCACGCAGACCACCCCGCTGGCCTTTAATCGGGCAGGCGAGAATCACACGCCAGCCCGTGCTTTTCAAAAAGCGCATCATCGGGATGCTGTGAAAACCCTTGTCCAGCAGCAAGCGGCGCACGGGAATCTCCAAGATCTTGAGGCGGCGGTAGAGTGCCGCCACAATATCTCGTAGGTCGTCTTCAGGGGTTACAAACAAGACCGCCAAGGTGACGCGCCAGTGTTTCACGATGACATAGGCTGTGGCCACGCGGAAAAAGTAGGTGGTGCCGTCGCGTGCCTCACCGCGACAAGCATAGGCGCGTAATTCGGGGTCTTTGCCATAGAAAGGATTGTCCGTCAAGTCAAAGACGACATCACACTCCGTATTCCAGATGCGGGCGGGGAGATCTTGCGTCAGGGCACAATTCACCCTGCGTTCCAGTTCGCGGAGTTCCGTGATACGAATTTGCTGATTGAGGTATTCCCGGATGGTATTGCTATCGGCGACATTGTCCAACTCTTTACAAACCGCTTCGATGGTTTTGCCGGTCGCAGCGGCTTTGACCAGGACATCCAGTACCATTTCCGTGGTGCAAGTCCAGCCTTCGACATGGAGAGGCAAGTGCTGGGTCAGGCGGTCCAGCGCTGCCTCACGCACGGCGCCGTCGGTCAATTCGAGATTGGCGGAAGTTGGAGCGAACATTGGAGCACCTCTTGAGGAAAGATTGCAAGTGTGCTCAAAGTATATTCCAAGCGTCCTGCTTATCCAAACTTAGAACCTTGACCACGCCAATTCTGTGATGTACTGAGTATGGGATTTGTGTTGCTGATACAGAGGAACACCAACCATCCCAACGCTACTCCCCCGATCCAGACCGGACGCTACTGGGAAATTCGCGGCTTGCAGAGCGACAAACAGTCCGATGCCACTGGTTTCACCGTTGACTTGACGCTGCCAGCCACCTTCATTCCCGATGGGAACGATAAAATCTGCCGTTACACCGGCAGTGGCTGGGATTGCGCTGTTAGCTCATACACTGGCACCTCGCTCACCCGCAAGGATATTACCTCTTTCAGCGATTGGGCTGTAGGAAATGATGTAGGTCCCAGCGCGGTCGAGTTGCAGATGTTCACAGCCACAACAGCGTTTGCCATACCCCAGGTGTTGTTGCTGCTCTTTGTAGGATGGATTGCGGTAGGGTTGGTTGTGTACTGGTTCCGCAAGTAAACAAAAAACTGCCGCATAACATCAGTGAGGTAGCACCTCATCCAATCGTGGCGCATTTGTTTTTGCCATAGAACCACGCGGAAACACACATAAAAATTCTGTGGGATTCTGTGTGTCGCGGAGGGTGTGACAAAAGTTCTGCGATTAGATGCGGTGCTACCGTATACTTGCGCCAAATCCACCAGCGATGGTTTACCGATGCGCGTGCCTTCATTCGAATCCATCATTACCGATCATCTTGGCAAAACCTTCCCCGCCGCGCAACTCGTGATCCGTCAACACGGCAAGGTTGTGTACGAAAACGCGTTCGGCGTCCTCGATCCAGAATTCCCAGAACATCACACCGATCACGCGTCGCGTTTTGACTTGGCTTCTGTCTCCAAACTTTTCACCGTTGCCGCGTTGATGACCTTTGTCGAGCAGGGGCACCTAGCGCTCGATCAACGCGTCTGCGAAATTTTGCCGTCGTTCACCGGCGCGCGTCCCATCGCGCCGTATCCCGACCCGTTGAAACCCGGTGCTGTCGTCGAGATCGTCCCCGCCACCCAAGCGCGTGTCGAAGCGAGTGATGTCACGTTTCGTCATTTGCTCGCGCACAACTCTGGTTTGCCGGCGTGGTTGCCGCTGTGGCAATTGCCCACGCGCGAGGCGCGTCGCGAACTCGCGCTCACCTGCGCGTTTGCCTATCCGATTGGCACGCGCGTCGTTTACAGCGACATTGGTTTGATGCTCGTCGGCTGGGCGCTCGAAAAACTGGCGGGGCAATCGCTCGACGCGACAGTGCGCGAGCGCGTCACCGCGCCACTCGGTCTGGATTCCATCGGCTATGGACCGATTCCGCCGGACAATGTAGCGCCCACCGAATTTTACGCGCATCAGAATCGGCGGATGCGCGGCGAGGTGCACGACGAGAACGCGTGGTCGTTGGGTGGTGTGGCGGGACACGCCGGCTTGTTCGGCACCGCGCGCGATTTGGCGGCGTTCGGCGACGCGCTGCGGACCCATCGTTTGCTCACGCGCGCAACGCTCGCCGAAATGACGCGCGTGCAAGCGCAAGACGGTGTGGTGCGGCGCGGCATCGGTTTTGCGTTGTGGTCGCCGGATCCCAATGCCGCGAGTCACCCCTTGAGTGAGCAGGCGTTTGGGCACACCGGCTTTACCGGCACATCGCTCTGGATTGATCCGGTGCGCGAACTGGTGATTGCGTGCCTGACGAATCGGGTGTACTATGGCAGAGAGAACGCGGACGCGCTGATGCGGTTTCGCGTCGCGTTGCATCGCGCAATTGTCGAAGATGAATAATCAGACTGGACTTTGGCAAGTGCTATAACGTAATTTGAACCCACACGGAATTTCTGCTATAGTGGGAAGGGCGAAATATCATTCCTACGGAGGGGGCCATGCCTACTTGGATTGTCG
>DAOTYB010000281.1:0-34148 GCA_034435315.1 Anaerolineae bacterium
CAAGGCGTCCGATATAGAATTCGCTGCCTTGAAAATCTTGGCATTTGTAGACCGACAGAGGTTGCTGGTATTCATACAGCCCAAGCGTGATGTCGCTGTAAAACTGGCAATTGAATCCCCACAGGAACCAACTCCAATTCACCGCATCCTGCCCCGAGCCGTAGCGATATTCGCCGTTTTCATCGGGACTGAGGAACAGCCCCGTGTCGGGGTTGTACCACCGCCCGTGTACGTAATACAACCCAATATCCAATCCTTCGTGCAGGTTAAAGTTGAATTGAGCGGGGAATTTCATGTATCCCCAGCCGCCATTCCAGTGGTAATACCCTGCACCAGCATTATACAAATCGCCCCATGCCCCGTAATGCGCCCATTGACTCGCGCCATCGCCGTTCGACCACACTACACCCGCCACGTCGCCATGCCAGTTGTAACGGTAATAGTTCGGTGCGCCATTGATGTCCACACGCAGCGGTCGCCCATTGGCATACAGATAACGCTGAGTCACCGTGCCGTACTGATCGGTGACGGTGGACAACCAATTCGTTTCACCGACATATGCAAAAGCGAAACACCCCGTATTACTGGCGCAGAAACGTGTGATGCGATCATTGCGATCATACTCGAGCGTCGCCGTATATTGCACGTTCCCATTCACCTCTCGCGTCACACCCGTCATTCGATGGCTACCCGGTTCCCAGTGGTACGTCAGCGTAACCGTGATGCGCGCATCGTAATCAATTTGCCGCATCTGGGTCACATTGCCCGCACTGTCGTAACTCAAGGTGCGCGAATAGAACGCCCCTCCACCATAGGTAGCTTCCTCGCTGATTAGCCGATCACCAGCATAGGTGTAGATCGAACGTTTGTAGAGCGGATTGCCGGTCGGATTCGCGATGATGCTCTGGCAACTGGGATCGCCATAGTAATTCCAATAGCGCTTGATGCGTCTGCCACTTGCATCGTATTCAAGATAGGCATCGGCTGGAATCGCGCCGCTGTCGAAACAGATTACACGCCCCGCGCTATCATACACCACTTCTCGATAGCCCCGATCCGTTGGCGTGGGGAGTGTGAAGATGCCATTGACCAAACTGTCAGCGCGATACGCGACGGTGGAAGTAAACGATCTGGAAAAGAGCGTCCCTTGATGGCTGGCATCGTTGCGCGTGAGATATCCGTTGGCATCGTAGTCAAGCGTCGTAGTCAGCGTCAAGGTGTTCAGGGCATCCACGGTCGTCCAGCCACGCAGGAACCCGCGCGCGTCGTAGGTGTTCGTCGTTGTGGCGATAATGATGCCACTGGCATTGCGGTGAGTAATCGTTTGTGGTTGGTTCACTGTATTCAGCGTGATGCTCGTCGAATAGCCCGAGGAATCCGTGACACTCGTGCGATTGCCCGCCGCGTCGTAAGTGTACGTCGTCGTCCCGCCGCCAGGGTCGGTGGTGGCGACGAGCCAGTTCGCTTTGTTGTAGGCGTAATTCATCATGCGATACGGCTTGCCGGGGCGCGCTTCGGTTTCCTGCATCCGATTGCCATTCGCGTCGTACGCAAATGCGTACGAGACGGTGAGCGCGCCATCGGGGGCGCGGTCGTCTTGCTGGATCACGCGATTGACCGCGTCGTAGGTGTACGTTGTCGTCGCACCCGAGGGATCGGTGAGCACACGCAGGTTGCCCACCGCATCGTAGGCGTACTGCGTCGTCCCCAGCGGCGTGGTTTTGCGCGTCAGGCGATTCGCGGCATCGTAGGACAAATTGGTAATTTGTCCTACGGGATTCGTGATCGTCGTCACGCTGCCCACTGCATTGTACGCATACGTCGTCGTCTGCGTCAATGGGTCGGTGACCGTGATAACGCGATTGAGCGCATCGTAGGTGTAGCGCGTCGTCTGGTTCAGTTCGTCCGTCGCGGTGAGCCGATTGCCGACCGCGTCGTACGTAAAGGTTTGAGTTTTGCCCGCTGGATTCGTTTGTGTGATGACGCGATGGAGTGGGTCATAGTCGTACCTTGTGATGTTCAGCGCGGCATTGGTGATGACGGTGCGATTGCCGACGCGGTCGTAGCCATAGCGCGTGGCGTGGCCGAGTGCATCGGTGATGACGATGGTACGATTCAGCGCGTCGTAGCCATAGCGCGTGACGTTGCCGTTGGCATCGGTGATGACGGTGCGATTGCCGACCGAGTCGTAGCCATAGCGCGTCGTCGCCGTCTGCGTCCCTGTCAGCGGAATCGTCATCGCAATCAGCCGATTGAGCGCGTCGTACGCGAACGTCGTCACATTTCCACGCGCATCGGTGATGACGGTGCGATTGCCGACCGCATCGTAGCCATAGTACGTCACATTGTTCAATGCATCGGTCACGCGCGTCAACCGATTGAGTGCGTCGTACTGATATTGCGTCGCATTGCCGTTTGCATCAATCACGCGCGTGCGATTGCCATTCGCGTCATACTGATACTGCGTCGTCTGGTTCAGCGCGTCGGTGATTCGCGTCAGCCGATTAAACGCGTCGTAGGTGTAGGTCGTGCGCTGATTGAGCGCGTCAATCGTCGCGGTGCGGTTGCCGTTCGCGTCGTACTCGTACCGCGTCGTCGCGCCGAGCGGTGCGTCCACACGCGTCAGCCGAGCGTTGGCATCGTAGGTGTACTGCGTAACGCGTCCTAGCGCGTCGGTGATGACGGTACGATTGCCGACCGCGTCGTAGCCGTAACGCGTCGTGCCGCTCAATGGATCGGTGACGGTGAGGAGATAACCCGCTGAACTGTACGTGTAGGTCGTCGAGTTGCCATTTGCATCGGTCGCGCGTGTCCGCTGACCATACGCATCGTATCCGTACGTCGTCACATTGTTCAGCGCATCGGTGATGCGGATGAGATTGCCCGCCGTGTCGTAGCCGTACTGCGTCGTGCGCCCCAGCGGGTCAGTGACGCTGAGGAGGTCGTTCGTCGCATTGTAGGTATACGTCGTCGTCTGATTCAACGCATCCGTTTGCGTCAAGCGGTTGCCGCGCGCATCATACGTCGCGCGTGTCGTGCGCCCCAGCGCGTCGGTTGTCTGCGTGAGATTATAGTTCGCGTCATAGGTGAAGGTGGTGAGCCCACTCAGCGCATCGTGAATCTGCGTGACCTGTCCCGTTGCATTGAGGGTGTACACCGTCGCGTGGTTGTTCGCGTCGGTGAACGTGGTTGTGCCTGTGCCATACGCCAAACTTGCCAGGCGCACACCCGCCGTGGTGATTGTCTGCGCGCGCTGTGACGCATCATACGTGATGGTCGTCTGCATGTTGCGCGCATCGGTGAGCGTCGTCAGGCGATTGTTGGTGTAGCCCAAGCGCGTCACGAAATTCAGCGGGTCAGTGATGCTTGTCAGCGCGCCGCTCGTGTAGCCGAACTGGAACGCGCGTCCGGCGTGATCGGTGACGGTAGCAAGGTTGCCGCCGCTGTACGCGAACGTCAGCGTTTGTCCACCCGCGGCTTGCGCGTGCGTCAACACGTTGTTCGCGTACGTTAGATGGATCGCGTTGCCGTTGCGGTCACGGACTTGGGTCAAGCGTCCGCTCGCATCGAAACGGTGCTGCGTCTGGTCGGTGTGAGTGAGGGTGAACGTTTGATCGGCATTACGGACGAGTGTGTCGTAATTCCCGGCGGGCGCGGTGTAACTGCCGTTCGCCTCGCGGCGAAACAGATGTTCGGTGCCATCGGCGTCGCGCACGATGGCGGAACCCGTCGCATCGAGCGTGAGCGAAACGTTCAGGGTGTGCGTCCAGGCGTTCGTGTGGCTGTTGTAGGTGAAGATGAGCGTGAGCGGCAAGCCGAGACTGGGCAGCGCAAATGCCGTGTATTGCGCGACGACATTGCCGTTCCACACGTTCACCTGGAGCGTTATGCGATCCGAGAGCGAAAATGCACGGAAGGTCCAGTAGCGCTCGATGCCTGTGCCGTGTGTTGGAATGTTCTCATTACTCCTGGCGATGAAAGGCAAAAAGAGGTGTTGGGTCGTGAGGTTCGACCGAGCGCGAGTAGGGGTTGGCGGAACGAATGGCGCAGGTTGCGGTGCTGGATACGGGGCGAACGTTGTGCGCGCGAGTGGGGTGGGTGTGGGACTAGCCGCCGCGCTGGCAAACGTGGTTACCGCGTACCCCCCCCCCCCGTGAAACTGAGGAAAAGTGTCCAGAGGAGAATGACGATGAGGAACTCGTTACGGGCATACGGACGATGCATAGCAACCTCCCTCTAAAGGTGACCGCTGACAGATGATCTATGAACGATTTTCGACTGGCGCTTGCCGATTTTCGATTACGAATCGGATGATAGCACAATCAATCCAAAATCGCAAATCAAAAATCACCCCTCCCTCCGCCGTCCTTCGTCGTTCGTCCTCCGTCATTTGTCATTTGCTTATGTGTCATTGTATAATATGTCGCGATGGATAACACTCAACCGCTCGAAGTGATCGTGGGTCAATTACTCGTCTCGAAAAAACAAACACTTGCGATTGCCGAATCGTGCACCGGCGGCTTGCTCACGCATCGCTTGACGAATGTGCCGGGCAGTTCGGCGTACGTCATCGTCTCGGTGATTGCGTACGCGTACGAAGCGAAGGTTGCCGCGCTCGGTGTTTCGTGGGACACGCTCAACCGATTTGGCGCGGTGAGCGCGGAAACGGCAACGGAGATGGCGCGCGGCGCGCGCACGCGCTTTGGCGCAACGCTGGGCTTGGCGATCACCGGCATCGCAGGTCCCGGCGGCGGCACACCTGACAAGCCGGTCGGACTCGTTTATCTCGCGCTGGACAATGCGCGCCAGACGATTGTCGAGCGTCACGTCTGGCAGGGCAATCGTTTGCAAAACAAGGAGCAGAGCGCGCGCGCCGCGCTGGAGTTGCTGCAGCGTTATTTGGCGGAGGACGAAGGGTGACGGATCTTTTGGTTTCGACGGATTGGTTGGCAGAGCATTTGAACGATGCGGATGTGCGTGTGTGCGATGTGCGCTGGTATTTGCTGGAAAAAGATCGCACCGGGCGCGAAGAGTATTTGCGCGGGCACATTCCGAACGCGGTGTTCATTGACTTGGACACCGATCTATCAGCGCATTTCACCGACGGCGGCGGACGGCATCCGCTGCCGCGCCCGGATTTGTTCGCGGCGGCGATGGCGCGCGCCGGCATTGATGCGACGACGCGCGTCATCGCGTACGATGATCGCGGTGGCGCGGCGGCAGCGCGCTTGTGGTGGCTTTTGCGCTACTTTGGTCATTCGCGCGTCGCGCTGCTCGATGGCGGCATCGTGCAGTGGCTAGCGGAAGGGCGACCGCAAAGCCGTGAAATTCCGCGCGTGCCGCCCGGCAATTTTGTGCCACACCCACAACCGCAGATGATTGTGGACCTCGCGACCGTGAATCGGTGGCGCGAGGATCCGCGCGCGCTCATCCTCGATGTGCGTATCCCCGAACGCTATCGTGGCGAGGTCGAGCCGCTCGATCCGCGCGCGGGGCACGTTCCCGGCGCGCGCAATGCGCCGATTGCCGGCAATTTGCAGAGCGCAACCGATATGCGTTTTCTTTCGCCGGCGGAGTTGCGCGCGCGGTACGACGCGCTCGGCGCGACGCGCGCGGAACGCGTGGTGGCGTACTGCGGCAGTGGCGTCAATGCGTGCCAGGCGATTTTCGCGCTGACGCTTGCCGGCATCGCCGACGCGCGCTTGTATCCGGGTTCGTGGAGCGAGTGGAGTCGCGACGCGCGTATGCCGGTGGCGACGGGCGCGGAGTGACGTGGCGGGAGGCGGGAGGCTCACAAGTGTAGGTTTTTAAGTGAGAGGAGTATCGGGCGACTCAAGTCGCTGCAACAAGCACGCCAAGTCGCCCTGCGGCGACTCGCACAGCCGACGAAGGTCGGCTTTGCGTAGTTGTTGCAGTGGTTTCAACCGCCCGACGGATGAGGATAAAGTGAATCTGACAGGTATCTTTGCTTTTCCCAAAGACTTGACGCCGCTACAACGGCGTAATTTTTTGAATGTGCAAATTGATGCGATTGGGGTGGGGATTGCCAGCGCGGCATCCCCATTTTTGCCGGTCTTTTTGGCGCGTCTCGGCGCGACGAATTTCCAGGTGGGTTTGTTGACCGCAATGCCTGCGGTCACCGGCTTGTTTCTGGCACTCGCGGTGGGACGATTGTTGCAAGGACAACGTCGTATCGTTCCCTGGTTCAGCGCCGCGCGCTTGATGGTGCTTTCGTCGTACGCGCTCACCGGCTTGGTGCCGTTCTTCGTGCCGCGCGAGTATCAAGTGAATGCGGTCCTGGCGATCTGGGCACTGGCGACGTTTCCCCAAGTGTTGTTGAACGTCGCTTTTTCGGTGGTGATGAACGCAGTGGCGGGACCGCGTCATCGGTACGATTTGTTGAGCCGGCGCTGGTCTATTCTGGGATTTACACAAGCCGTGATGGTCGCGCTTGTCGGGCAGGTTTTGGATCGGTTGGGATTTCCGTTCAACTATCAAATCGTTTTCATCGGTCTCTCGTTAGGCGGTTTGGTCAGTTTTTACTATTCCAGTCGCATCGCTTTGCCCGATGCTGAACCTCCCGCGCGAACGCAGGGTGAATCGGTGCGTGAACGTCTGCGTGGTTTTGTTGCGCTGATTCGCGGTCAGCCTGCATTCGTTTCGTTTATGCTCAAGCGATTTGTGTATTTTTCGGGAATCACGCTGGCGACGCCGTTGTTTCCACTGTACTATGTGCGTCAGGTGCAGGCGAGTGATGCGTGGATTGGCGCAATCAATATGACGCAAACGGCGATTATGCTGATTGGCTATTTGCTGTGGTCACGGCAATCGCGCGATCGCGGGGGACGCTTTGTGTTGCTCTGGACGACGTTCGGTTTGTCGTTATACCCGATTTTCACCGCGTTCACTCTGCGCGTCGAATTGCTTGTGTTGTACGCGGGACTGGCGGGAATTTTTCAGGCAGGGCTAGACCTGGTTTTCTTCGACGAGTTGATGAAAACTTTTCCTGCGCGATACAGCGCGACGTTTGTATCGGTAGCGCAAAGTTTGCAGTATCTTTCGACAGTTGCCTCGCCGCTCGTCGGCACGCTCCTTGCGGATTACATCGGTTTGGGCGGCGCGTTGATTGTGAGTGGCGTGTTGCGGTTGGTGGGCTTTGCGTTGTTCGCGATAGGGAAGAGATGAAAGAAGAGAGATGAGAGATGAGAGATGAAAGATGAAAGAGGAGAGAGGAGAGAACTGTGCTTTCATCTCTTCTCTTTCCTCTTTCATCTTTCCTCTATTTCGTCGCGAGCATAAACGCGTAGACAAAGCGTTCGTCGGTGCGGTGTGTAGGTGGGAATTTTTCGCGCAGACGATAGTTGCGTTCCATCTTGCTCCCGCGCGTTTTGTGCCACGCTTCGGCATAGCGCGCGAGAAAACGCGCCGAGGTGTCACGCGCGGCGATGGCTTCGACCGCGACCTGCGCCGCGAGTTTGCCGGCGATCATCGCGTTGATGATGCCGCCACCGGTCAGCGGATCCACTTGACGCGCCGCATCGCCGACGAGCATCACACCGTTGCCGACAATGCGCGCGGGCGGCAGCGCAACCGGCACGTTGCCGACGATGAGCGAAACCGGGTGACCACGCGCGAGGTTCGGTTGCGTTTCGATAAAGCGCGTGAGCAATTCGATGGGCTGCGCGCGACGCGGCAAATCGGCTTGCACTCCCAGACCCACATTTGCTTTGCCTTCGCCTTTGGGAAAAATCCACGCATAGCCGCCGGGCGCAAATTCTTCGCTGATGGTGTAGTATGTGCAGGTGGGATCAATGTCAATGCCCGCGAGCAAAAATTGCGCGCACACCATCGTATCGCGCAAAGCGAGTTGCGTGTCCAGTCCCGCCCAGCGGCCCACTTGCGCTTCAACACCATCGGCAGCGATGACGATGTGCGATTCGATGTCCACCGCGCGCGTGCCATCGTGAATTTTGATGCCGCGCACGTTGCCATTTTCGACCAGCACGCCGGTGGCGGATGTTTTGACGCGTACCGTCGCGCCGGCGCGCGCGGCGCGTTCGGCGAGCGCGCGGTCAAAGACGCGGCGTTCGAGGATGTAGCCGCGTCCGCCGCTAGCGCGTCGTGTTTGCGTTGCCCCGTTCGCGCGCGTGGTGATTTCGAGTTGATGGATTTCGGCGGCGATCCATTTTGAATCGGGTTCGATGAACTGCGCCAGTTGCTCGTGCCCCACGCCTTCGGCGCAGCGCACCGGCGAACCGATCTCCTGGCGTTTTTCGATGAGTAGCACCGCGAGTCCGGCGTGCGCGGCGATGTGCGCGGCGGTGGCGCCGCCAGGTCCCGCGCCAACGATGATGACATCGTATCGCCGCTGGAGTGTTTCACTGCGCGCGTCTGCTGTTCGCGCTTCGAGGTGCAGCGCGCCGACAGGACAGGCAAAGACGCAGTTTTCGCACTCGGTACAAGTGTCGTTGACCACAAGGCGCGTTTCGGCAAGCGTGAGCGCATCCACCGGGCAAACGCTGACACAACCCCCACAGTAACAACAGCGAGTCGAATCTACGATGACCATACACACCTCCCAACCACAATTATAGCGCGTTTTTGCAAGTTTGTCTTTCTCGTGATAAACTGCGAGTGTGATGCGTGAAACGTGAAACGTGGTACGTGAGACGCGAGACCTGAAACTTGACCTGAAACCTTAAAAACCTCAGGAGGTGTCAGCGATGACCAACGTAGCCGTTGTAACCGACAGTGCGGCGAGCATTCCCGAAGCCATCATCGAGAAATTGAAAATTCATTGGGTGCCGTACTACATTCATCGTGGGCAAGAAGTGCTGCGCGATCTGGTAACGATTCAGCGGGATGCGTTCTACAAGTGGTTGCCGACCGCGCGCGAGTTACCCAAGACAGCCAGCCCCGGTCCGGGCGACTATGTGCAGATGTACGAAGGGCTGGCGCAGAACGAAGGCGCGCGCGAGATCGTCAGTATTCACATGACGTCGAAGGGGAGTGGGGCGTACCAAGCGGCGCGCGTTGCCCAGCAGATGCTTTTGGAAAAGATTCCCAATTTGCGGATCGAAGTGATTGACACGTTGAACGTTTCGATGTGTCAGGGCTGGATGGTGATCGAAGCGGCGCGCAGCGCGCTCGCCGGCAAATCGTTGGAGGCGGTCGTTCAACAGGTGCGCCAGATGATGCCGGTGACGCGAATGATTCAGACCGCCGACACGCTCAAGTATTTGTATATGGGTGGGCGTATCGGCAAAGCCAAGCATCTGGTTGGCTCGCTGTTGAACATCAAACCGCTCATCGGAATGGAAGATGGGGTGATCGTGCCGCTGGGTCAGGCACGCAGTCGTCATCAGGCGTACGAGATGATGGCGCAGATGATCGAAGCCGCGGTGGGGCGAATGGGCAAAATCAAAATTGCATACGTGCACGCGGCAGCGCAAGAGGAAGCCGAAAAGATCAGACAACTGGTGGAGCAACGTCTGACGTGTGTCGAGTCCATCATTGCTGAACTGTCGCCGGCGCTGGGAGTGCACACCGGACCCGGTACGGCAGGGGTGTGTTATTATCCCGTTAAGGAAGGTGAATGACGGGGCACGAAAATTGCTATGCGTTTTGACATTTTCACGCTCTTTCCTGAAATGTTTGCGAGCGTTTTTGACGCCAGCATTTTGAAACGCGCGCGCGAGGCGCGACGCCTGGAAATCTTTTTGCACGATATTCGTGCGTACACCACCGACAAACATCACGTTACCGATGATTACGCGTACGCGGGTGGCGGTGGAATGGTGCTAAAGCCAGAGCCGATTTTCGCGGCGGTTGAAGCCGTGCTCGGCGCACCGCCGCGCGTGCCGGTGATTTTGCTCACCCCGCAGGGACGCGTCTTTCATCAAACGATTGCGCGTGAACTCGCGCAGCATCCCCACATCGCTCTGATTTGTGGGCATTATGAGGGAGTGGACGAGCGCGTTCGCGAACATCTGGCAACCGATGAAATTTCGATTGGCGATTACGTGCTGACCGGCGGCGAAATCCCGGCGATGGTGATTGTGGACGCGGTCGCGCGATTGATTCCCGGCGTGCTGGGGCATCCCAGCGCTGCCGCCAACGATTCGCACGCGTCGGGTTTGCTGGAGGGACCGCAGTACACGCGTCCCGCCGAGTTTCGGGGTTGGAAAGTGCCCGAGATTTTGCTTTCGGGGCATCACGCGCAAATCGAGAAATGGCGGCGGCAGCAGGCTTTGCGGCGCACCTGGGAACGCCGCCCCGATTTGCTCGCGCGCGCCAATCTAACGGAGGAAGATCGCGCGTTTCTGGAAACGCTCACGCAACCACAGCGCGCCTGACGCGCTCGCGCGCGAACAGGCGCGTCCACCTGTGGCACGCTGGATGGATGGGAGGCGTGAAAGAAGACGAAACTCAGGCAGGTTTGCAATGCTTACAGCGATGACGATAACGCCCCAATTGTTGTGCTGCGGCGTACGCCTGTTGAAACGTCTCAAAGGGACCGTACCACCTTCCATACTGATAGCGCGCGCGGCGATGGATGCCTTTGCCTTCGTTGCAAAATGAACAGGTGGAACGATGCACGCGCGCGTGATAGCCGGGGACGTGCCAGTCTACGTAAATGTGGTACGTCGCCATAGGATGTTCCCTTTACGGTCCAAAAACGCGCAGGGTGTTCTGTCCCAGAATTTTTTCCAGTTCCGTATTCGATAAACCCGCGTTGCGCACCTCGTCCAAAAACAGGTGCATCGCGGGTTCTTTTTGTCGTTTGGGATAGAGAATCAGTGGATAGTCGCTGCCGAACAAGATCTTGTCTGCGCCCACAATGTTGACAACGGTGCGAAAAATCGCCGGCGAATACAATAGCGGCGACGCGGCGGTATCGTAGAAAACATTTTGCGATGCCGCGCGCACTTCGGGCATTAGTTCGTAGAACGGATAGCCGCCGCCCCAATGCGCGAGCACCAGGCGCAACTCGGGCAGTTGACGCACCAGCGCGTAAATCGCTCCAAGCGATAACTGCCCTTTGCCCGGATAATCGTGTCCCACCGGCTCGTTCGTGTGGAGGACGAGGGGCACGCGCAGTTCGCTTGCCGCGCGCGCCAGTTGCATAAACGTGTCATCATCCAGACGAAATCCTTGTCCATCCGCGTTCAACTCTCCTACACCTGCCAGACCACTTTCGATGCAGCGGCGCAACTCGCGAATCGCCGCTGCGCCGGCGCGGGGCTGCACCGTGCACAGCACAATGAGGCGCGCGGGGTACTGCCGCGCGATTTCGATGAGCCACGTGTTTTGCTCCACGCATACGTCGTGATATTGCCATGCCCAGCCCACCACGACGGCGCGCTCGACACCGCTGGCGTCCATCGCCGCGAGCAACTCGGCAACGCCAATCGTGTGCGCGCGGGGACTGCGATACAGATAGCCAAAGAACGTGTCGCGTTCACCATAGCGCGCCCGCTGCGCAATCACGTCGGGTGAAAAGAGATGAGTGTGAGCATCAACGATCATCGCGATTCTCCGCGAGCACCGCGCGCGCGTCCCTCTCGTCTTGCTTCATCTGCTCGATGAGCGCGTCCACGCTGGCAAACTTTTTCTCGTCGCGCAGTCGTTTGACAAAGTGCACTTCGATCACCTGATCGTACAGGTCAGCGTCAAAATCAAAGATGTACACCTCGACCAGGCGTGGTCCTTTATCGAACGTTGGACGGACGCCGATGTTCGCCGCGCCACCGTACCACGTCTCACCGATTTTGACGCGCACGGCATAAATCCCATCAGCGGGAATGAGCCGCCGCTCGGCGATGGCTAGATTCGCCGTTGGAAAACCGAGCGCGCGTCCGCGCTTGTCCCCTTCGATGACGCGTCCGCGCACTGAAGGATACCGTCCCAAAAGTCGCGTCGCTGCGTCCATCTCTCCTTGCGCGATCAATTCACGCACGCGTGTACTCGAGACGATTTGCCCTTCGAGCGTGTAGGGTTCGACCACGGTGACGCTGAACCCCCATTCGCGTCCGAGCGCGCGCAAAAATTCCACATTCCCTTCACGTTTATAGCCAACCGCAAAATCCTTGCCACAGAGAATTTCGACCAGCTGCAAGTGCTGGACAAGCAACTCGATGAACGCGCGCGCGCGCATCTGGGAGGCTTCTAGACTGAACGGAAAGACGATGACGTAATCCAACTCGAACGCGCGCAGCCAATCCAGACGCTCTTCGATGGTGCTGAGATAGCAAAGGGATGAATGGGGTTGCAGGACCACCTTAGGGTGGGGATGCAAAGTGACCAGCGCGCTCGCTGCATTCCGCGCGCGCGCGCGTGCCACTACCTGCTGGATGAGATATTGATGCCCGCGATGAATCCCATCGAACGAGCCGATGGTGAGCACGGTCGGGCGATTCAGTTGAACGTTGTGAAGGTCGCGAAAGATTTCCATAGCGGTTGGAGATTGGAGGTTAGAGATTGGAGATTAGCGATGAGCGGTGGTATCACTGTGCGTATCATTCCTTCGGGATGACAAAGACCTTGGCGGGTTTCCATTCACCGGGGGTGCGGCTCTGTTCGAGCAAGGCGATGCACTCACCATCGGGTGCATAGACGCGCAAGAGCGGCGTAGCATAGGCACGCCCACAGTGCAATGTGTGACCATACTGAATGCGCCGCATATTTTCCGAGTTCACCGCGACCGCCTGAAAGTGGAGCAACGCCGCGTCAAGTGGATGTAGCAAGCGTTCGACGTACTGTTGCGCGAACGCCGTGCGCACTTGATCGAGCGTGACCGCATCCTCCAATCGAAAATTGCCGCTGGCAAGACGCGTCAGCGCGGTCAGACACGCGCCACAGCCCAAACGCGTGCCCAAATCGTGTGCCAGCGCGCGAAGGTAGGTGCCTTTGCTACAGTGCACTTCGAATTCCACATCGGGGAGCGCGATCTCGCGCAGGGTCAGTGAATAAATTTCGATGGGGCGTGCGTCGCGCGCTGGGGTGATGCCGCGCCGCGCCAGTTTGTACAGGCGTACGCCATCTTGTTTGATAGCGGAGTACGCCGGCGGGGTTTGGACACTGGTGCCGAGAAAACTCATCAGCGCGTCTTTCACCTGTTGGCGCGTGACGGTCACGGCGTTCTGCGCGAGGATCGTGCCGGTAGCGTCGTATGTGTCTGTGATGATGCCCAGGCGGACGCGCGCGCGATAGGTCTTGGCGTGTTCGGTCAGATATTCGCTGACGCGCACCGCGCGTCCCAGACAAACAAGGAGCACACCCGTCGCGAGAGGATCGAGTGTGCCCGCGTGCCCGACGCGCACACCGCGCGCCATCCGTCGAATCACCGCCACCACATCGTGCGAGGTGTATCCCTGGGGCTTGTTGATGTTGAGAATACCGTTCAAGCCGCGCGGCGCGAGTGCACGCGGCGGCAGATCCAGTTGAAAGGGGCACGGATGCGGCGCACCGCAGATAGCACAAGACATAGTGGATGGAATAGTTATACTCGCTCTGACCCCAGCGACTTTTTGATTTCCTGCAACACGCGTTCGCGCACGGTGCTGAGAGGACCATCCAGCAAGACCCCGGCGGCTTGTTTGTGGCCCCCACCGCCCAGCCGTGTGGCGATGCTCGATACATCATAGCCCACGCGCGAACGCAAGCCCACATCAATCTTGCCGTTTTCTTTTTCGATAAAGAGCACGGCAATTTTGGCATCTTCGACGCTCAACAGTTGGTTGATGATGCCACTTGCGCCGTTGCTGTTCAACCCCAGTTCGCGTTGCAGGCGATAAGGCACCTCTGCCCACAGAATGATGCCATCGAGCGTGGCGTTCATAAACACTTTGCCCCGCAGACGTAAAGCCGCGAGCGGAATCTGGTTGAACGAGCGTTCGATGATGTCGGGAATCGAACCGCCGGCTTCGATGAGCGCGGTGACTGCTCTGAACGTGTCTACGGTCGTGTTCGAGGTGCGAAAACCCAGTGTATCCGTGATGATGCCGGTGAGCAGGCATTGTGCCAGATCACGATCGAGTGGCACATCGAGCGCGCGAATGAGGCGATAAATAATCTCGGCGGTCGAAGCGGCGTGACGATCTACATAGTTGAGCGGTGCAAAGTTATCGTTGGTAATGTGGTGGTCAATCACCAGTGTTGGGCGGGTAGCGAATTTGGTCGGGTTGTATGCCGCGCCAAAACGATCCGCCGCGCTGCCGTCGAGATACACCAGCAAGTCCTCATCACCGGGCAAGACGGGCTTGAGTTCTGTAGCGCCGGGCAAATAGTTGAAGGTGTTGGGAACATGATCGTGACAGGCAACCGTCACCGACTTGCCCAGACGTCGCAATGCCAGCATCAGCGCGAGCGTCGAACCGATGCAATCACCATCGGGCATGATGTGCGCCGCGATGAAAATTTTGTGATAACGTCGCAACAGGTCAACGGTTTGTTCAAATGAGAGCAGCGTACCCATCGTCCTTCGTCCTTCGTTCGTCGTTCGTCATTTGTCACGATTCAATTCCTCCAGCACTTGCAAAAAGCGTTCGCTGCGCTCGATAGCAGGGTCGAGGAGGAACTGCACCTGCGGTGCAAAGCGCAGGTTGAGGCTGTGCGCCAGATGATACCTGAAAAAGCCGGTGGCGTGGTGCAATGCGTCCATCTGGTCGCGTGTGGCTTGTTCGTCATCCCGAACGGGCGCGACGAAAATTTTCGCGTGTCGCAAATCGTGACTCACTTCGACGCGCGTGACGTTGAGGTGTGCCAGACGCGGGTCATTCACCTGGCGCTCACACAAGAGGCTGATTTCCTGATGAATGCGCTGGCTGACCCGCGCGGCGCGATAGCCAGCCATAGTTTAACTCACTTTCACCTTTTGATAAAATTCCAGTTGGTCACCTGGCTGGAAATCGCCAAAGCCTTCGAGCATCATACCGCATTCGTATCCTTCGGCGACTTCTTTGACATCCTCGGTAAAACGTTTGAGTGAGGCGATGGGGCCTTTGAAGATTTCCGTGCCATTGCGCAACACGCGCGCGGTGCCGTGACGGACCGCTTTACCCTGGATGATGCGCAAGCCGGCGACCGTCTGTTTTTTCACGCGAAAGGTCTGGAGTACTTGCGCGTGTCCTATCAAACGCTCTTCGTACACCGGCTCCAGCATTCCTTTGAGTGCCTTGTCAATGTCTTCGATGAGTTTGTAGATGATGTTGTACTGACGTAGGTCCACCCCTTCGCTTTCGGCAAGCGATTGCGCGGCGGCTTCTACCCCCACGTTAAAACCGATGACGATACCCTGCGAGGCAACGGCAAGCATCACATCGGAGCGCGTGATCGAGCCAATGCCTTGATGAATGATTTTGACTTTGATTTTTTCGTCGCCTAATTTTTCGAGTGAGGAGACAATCGGCTCGAGCGAACCCTGCACATCGGCTTTGATGATGAGGTTGAGTTCCTTGACGTTGCCGGCTTGAAATTGTGCGAACAGGTCGTTGAGACTGACGGCGCGGCGGGCTTGTTGTTCGGCGGCGCGCTGTGCCAGCGCGCGTTCCGCCGCGCGCGTGCGTGCCTCGCGTTCGTCATCGAGGACCACGAATTTTTCGCCAGCGGGTGGCGCATCGGACAAGCCGGTGACCGCGACGGGATCGGCGGGACCGGCTTCTTTGACCGACTCACCGCGATCGTTGAACATTGCGCGGATTCTACCCCACACGCTACCGATCCACACAATATCGCCGACATGAAGAGTGCCGTCTTGCACCAGGAGGGTTGCCATCGCGCCTTGCTGTTTATCCAACTTGGATTCGATGACGATGCCGCGCGCGGGTTGCTGGGGGTTGGCGCGCCAATCGGCGAGTTCTGCCACCAGCAAAATATTTTCCAGTAAATCGTCAATGCCGATTTTTTGTTTGGCGGAGAGGGGCACCACCATCACTTCGTCCTTACCGCCATACACCGCCAGTCCCATCTCCGCGAGTTGTTGCTTGACCCGTTCAGGGTTGGCGTTGGGTTTGTCAATCTTGTTCAGCGCGATGATGATGGGCACCTGGGCGGCGCGCGCGTGCGCGATCGCTTCGCGCGTCTGGGGCATTACGCCGTCATCTGCTGCGACGACGATGACCGCGATGTCGGTGGCTTGCGCGCCGCGCGCGCGCATTTCGGTAAACGCCTCGTGACCCGGCGTATCGAGAAACGTGATGCGTTTGCCGTTGTGAGTCACCTGATACGCGCCGATGTGCTGGGTGATACCGCCGGCTTCGCCCGCGGCGACGTTGGCATGGCGAATCGCATCGAGAATCGAAGTTTTGCCGTGATCCACGTGCCCCATCACCGTGACGACCGGTGGACGCGGCATCAGTCTGGCGAGTTCCTCTTCGGTGTATTCGTGTTTTTTGGGAATGCTGGTCAAAGTGGCCACCGGGGCTTGAACAACTTCGGGTTTCTTTTCGATGACTTCGAAGCCCAGTTCGTTCGCGACGAGTGCCGCTGTGTCAAAGTCAATCGGCTGGTTGATGTTTGCCATAATGCCGTTTGCCATCAGTTTCTTGATGATGTCAATGGGACCCACCTGGAGAGTGGCGGCAAGTTCGCGCACTGTCAAAGTTTCTGGTAATTCAACAGGCGGTTTTGGAGGTGGCGGTGGCGCGCTCGGTGCAGCGACGGCTGCCAGTGTGCCAGGTGTCTGCGTTCCTCTCGGCGTTACGTTCACTTTGGGTACATTGGGTTTTATGGCAGATGGCGCAGGACGCGCCTCGCGTTTGGGAGTAGCAGGTGGTCGCGCGGGATGAACGGGTTTAGGTGCGCCGGGAACGCGTGCGGTCTGCGCCGGTTTGTTTGTTCCTGTCCCTGGCGTGCGCGCTTGCTGTGACGGTCTGGGTGTGGTGGGTGCGCGTGGTGTGGACGTACCGGCTTGACTATCCCCTTTGCGCCCTGGCGCGTGAGGTGATTTGGTGGCAGGTGCATTCTTTTTCCTGTGTTCATCCCGTTTGGGTTTCTGGTCGGACATAAGCGATCTCCTTTCCGATTCTGGTCCATCGCGCGCGGACGCGTGCAAACACCAAGGCGTCGCTGGACGCACGCCTCGCGTTGGATCAAGTCTGTATGGGCAATCGGCAGAGGGGACTGTACGCGCAGAGAGTGCACACCGCAGGGTGCGGTGCACTGCGCAGAGCAGGGGAGGAGAACAGGGGAAGCGACGGGCGGTGTCTAGACGTTCATAGTGCTTCTCCCTTGCTCTGCGCTTGTGCAGCGCGTAACGTCCCGCGAGACGACTGCAATCATAGGGTTGCGTTTTTGGGCACTGCGTTCATTTGTTCGCGCGGCGGCAGTGTCGCCGCGAATTCGCGCAAGCGCGCGAGATCCTCTTGACCAATCGGCATTTGCAGGTGAAGGGCACGCTCTAACTGTGCGGGCGCGCTCAAAATCTTGTCCCAGCAGTCGCGCGTGCGGCACAGGTACGCCCCGCGTCCCGCGCGTTTACCGGTCGCATCGGCAAGAACGCGCTGTTCGGGTGTGCGCACAATGCGCACGAGTTCACGTTTGGCGCGCACGGCGCGACAGGCAATACACGTGCGTTGAGGAATGTGTTTGGTACCCATGGAAGGTCAAATGAGCCAATGTGCCAATGAGCCAAATGTGTCAATGAGCCAGTGATCCAAATGTGCCAAACTAGCCAAATGTGCCAAAAGGAAATTTGGCATTTTGGGGCGCGTTTGGCATCTTTGGCACGTTTGGTATCTCTGGCACGTTTGGCATCTCTGGCACGTTTGGCGTATTTGGCTATATTTCCTCTTCTTCCCACTCCTGGCGTCGTCCGCCTTTGCGTTTGCGCTTGGCGACTACTTTGCCCAGTTCTTCGTCGTATTCCAGGATCACGCGTTTACGGCGATCCATTTTGCGTTTGAATTTTTCCTCGTACAGTTCTTCGTCATCGGTAAATTCTGCCAGTGCTTGCTCGAAACTAATGTCGGGTTCTGGTTCTGGAGCGGGTGCTTCTGGTGGGATCGCGCTCGCGGCGGGCGTCGCGGTGAGCGTTTCGCCGACAGTGGTCTGGGCAGGAGCGACCTCGGCGGGTGCGCTTTCTACCGCGACGGGTGTTGCAGGTTCGCTGATGGGTTCCGGTGTTCCCGCCGTGGCTGCCTCAGGTGTTGGTGTTTCCGGCAGGGAGGCTTGCATGACCTCAGGTGTTGGTGTTTCTGGAAGAGAGGCTGGAATGGTCTCAGGTGTCACTGACTCTGCCGCAGGCATTGCCGCCGCTTCTTCTGACGGTGTTACCGCTTTTTCTGACGGTGTTACCGTTTCTTCGTCCTTGATGAGTGCCTCCCACTCGGCAAGAGCCGCGCGCGCGGCGAGTTGTTCGGGCGTTGGCGTGGTCACCGTTTCTGCGGGTGCGCTTGCCGCTTCGAGTTGCGCGTCACTCTTGATGTCAATCCGCCAGCCGGTCAAGCGTGCTGCCAGACGCGCGTTCTGTCCCTCTTTCCCGATAGCGAGTGAGAGTTGTTTTTGTTCCACGATGACGTTCGCGACCTTGTCGCCGTTTTCGTCTTCGTAGGGTTCTACCGAGAGGACTTTGGCTGGGCTGAGTGCGTTGGCAATGAATTTGACCGGATCGGGACTCCATTCGACCACGTCAATCTTTTCGCCGTTCAGTTCGTTGACGATGGCCTGAATCCGGATGCCGCGTTGCCCGACGCACGCGCCGACGGGATCAATGCCATCTTGCAGTGCGGCGACGGCGATTTTGGAACGCGAACCGGCTTCGCGCGCAATCGCTTTGATTTCGACCAGACCCTGGAAAATTTCTGGCACTTCGAGTTCAAAGAGCCGTCGCAAAAAATTGCGATGCGTGCGCGACAGGATGATTTGTGGTCCGCGTGCCGTTTTGTTCACTTCGACGATATAAGCGCGAATCTTCTGGTTGGGTCGGTACCGCTCGGTGGGAATTTGCTCACTTTGCGGCATCTGCGCTTCGACTTTGCCCAGATTGACGGTGATGTTTTGCCGATCAACGCTGTGCACTGTTCCCAGGACAATTTCGCCTTCGCGTTGGGCAAACTGCTGATAGAGCGCATCCCGTTCGGCTTCGCGGATGCGTTGCATAATCACTTGTTTGGCGGCTTGCGCGGCGATGCGCCCAAAATCGTCGGGCGTGGATTCGATTTTGATGGTCGAGCCGACCTGAGCCATTGGATCGTACGCCCGCGCTTCCTGTAAGGAGATTTCCAGGCGTCGGTCGCGTACTTCGTCCACGACGGTTTTCAGCGCAAAGATTTTGACCTTGCCCGTCGTCGGGTCAATCTGCGCGCTGATGTTTTGTCCGCCGCCAAAATTGCGCTTGTAGGCGGACACCAGCGCGTGCTCGACGGCTTGAATCACCACTTCTTTCGTCAAGCCGCGATCATTGCATAATTGGGTGATAGCCACGAGAAAATCGTTCTTCACGTGCGTGTTCCTCAGCGAGAGATTGGAGATTAGAGATTCCTAATCTCAAATCTCCAATCTCTAATCTCTAATCTCTGAAACCTTGCCAGATAACAAGAAAAGTGGGATTGCGCCCACTTTTACGAAGAAGGTGTGTGGAGGTTGACGGTTGCAAGTATAGCATAACCTTCAAAATTGTGCAAATCGTTTGACAGTCCCTGTGGTTTGATATATGATGGACAAGTGGGTTTACCGATGCGGTACGGAGAGGCAGTCTCGCGCGAAAGAGAGATCGCGCTGGTGATTCGTTCCGAGGATGCGCTACGGATTGCGAACGCGCTCGCGCGGCTGAGAATGTTAGGGCCCTATCAACTTGTGCCTGCCAGCGTGCAGCGTATTCACGATGTGTATTTTGATACCCCTGCCGGGGCATTGCAGGCACAGCGTGCCGCGCTGCGCCTCCGGCGCATCAACGGAGAGATGCTGGTGACGTTCAAAGCGTCGCTGCTGGACGCGCCGCGCCAGGTACGCACGCGGCTAGAGATTGAACTCCCGTGGTCACGCGCCGCCTTTGAACGCATTGCCCGCGCGCTATCCGCGCGCGGTATCGGGGTATCGCCTGGAGATGCGGTATATCAGCACAACGCGCGCGAGACGTTTCGACGCGCGGGACTGGGCGCGGTGCAAGAGCGGCAGACGTTTCGGCGCGTGCGCTATGTCCTCGCTGCTTCAGGAGAGATAGGCGCGGAACTGGTGTTGGATCGGACGGGTTTTATTTTCGGCACGCAACGTGTGCATCTGTGCGAGGTCGAGATTGAAGCCAGGCGCGCGCGAACGCGTCTCGATGTGCTCGCGCGTCACTTGATGCAATTCGCGCCGGTGCTCCAGCCTTGGTACAGCAAACTCGCGACGGGTCTCGCGATCCAGACTTTGCTCCAGCAAGGCGCGCTGGAAGAACTGGTGGATGCAGATGCTCATCTGACACCGGCGGGGTTGGATCGCATCCGTCGTGTGGTGGAGCAGACCCAGCGTGGTGTTCTGTAAAAAAGTTGGAGGTATAAGACTGTTGGCGATCGTCTGTCGGCAGTCGTAATGAGGAGGGACTTTGTCCACAGAAGAGACATTCCACTTTCCCCCGCTCCCGCGTACGCTCGAGGAGACAGGTTTGACCCTGACGACGATGGCACATCTTGTGCTCAAGGTGTTGTATGTGCACGGTTCGCTGCTGGCGCATGAAATTGCCGACATTGTGAAACTGCCACACGCGATGGTGATGGAGGATGTGCTGGATCACTTGCGCCGCGAACGTTTGGTCGAAGTCAAAGGTTCGACTGCGGTGGACAAAGCGACGTATCGTTATACGTTGCTCCAGCGCGGTCACGCGCGCGCGCGGGAATTGATGCAACACAATCAATACATTGGGCCTGCCCCGGTCACACTGGCGGCGTATGCCGAACGTGTCTATGCCCAATCGCTGGCAAAGCATACGATTAGCGACGAGGCGTTACGGCGCATCCTGTCGCCGTTGGTGTTGAACGATGCGCTCATCGCGCAATTGGGTCCGGCGATCAATTCGGGCAAAGTGGTGTTTCTCTTTGGCAATGTGGGCAATGGCAAGACGACTATCGCCGAGTTGATTGGCGCCAATCTCCCCGGCGCCATCTGGATTCCTTACGCGATTGAAGCAGAGGGGCACATCATTCGCGTGTTCGATGCGCGTCATCATCACGTCATCACCGCACAAACCCCCGGCGTACGCTCTGGCGTATTGCGCTACTTGCCGGGCGAGTCGGTGCGGTACGATCAACGCTGGGTGCTCATTCGTCGTCCGGTGGTTATCGTGGGGGGTGAGTTGACGTTGAAGAATTTGAATTTGATTTTCGATCCCGTCGCGCAGTTTTATGAAGCACCGTATCAAATGAAGGCGAATGGGGGAATGTTTCTGGTGGACGATCTGGGGCGGCAGCGGATTCGACCGCAGACCTTGTTGAATCGCTGGATCGTTCCACTGGAAAAACGCGTGGATCACCTGACGCTAGTAGGCGGACAGCGGATTGATGTGCCGTTCGATGTGCTCTTGATTTTTGCCACGAATCTCCAGCCGACGGATTTGGTGGACGAAGCGTATCTGCGGCGCATTCGCTACAAGATTTGTGTGCCCGATCCAACGTGGGACGAGTATCGCGAGATTTTCAAACGTGAAGCGGCGCGGTATAACATTCCTTACTCGGAACAAGTGATGCAGTATCTGATTAACGAGTACTATCTCAAGCCGCAACGTCCACCGCGCGGCGCGCATCCGCGCGATCTGGTCGAGGGGTTGGTGCATCTGGCGCGCTTTCGCAAAACGTCGCCGCAGATGACCAAAGAGACGATTGATCTGGCGTGTATGCCGTACTTTTTGAAAAAAGCGGATGACGCGTAGTCTCGGTTACGCGGGGCGGGCGAACTGGATGACGCCGTGTGTGCCGTTGACACACCACGCCGGGTCTTGCGCGTGCAGACGCTCTGCAACACCGGCGCCGAGTCCCACCACGACCTCGGACTTGAGTACGCGCAGGGCAACGAGCGGTGCGGGAAAATGCGCCACGGCGCTCTGGAAGGGTGTGGTGGGGTCCCAGTGACAATCGCCTACCAGCCGCCGATAGTTGGCATCGCCTTTGCAGATGACGAGGGTGGCGCGCGCCAGCACGTCGTACAAGTCGGTGGGCATATCGTGGAAGAACGAGCCGCTTGTCCAGAAGGGGTGTGTGTTCAAGACGATGTGGTTCTGATTCAACGCGCTGACAAGTCGTTGCACCAGTTGCGCTAGCGCGGGTGTAGCGACATTCGCAAACGCGTCAAGCACCTCTTGCACATCTTGCGGTGTGGCATCGGAAACGAAGGTGGGCTGAGGTTTCAGGTGCAGGACTATTTGGGTCGCGCGCTGGGTGCGCAACAGAAAATCCACCAGTGCCAGATCGAAGCCGAGTTCTACACCGGCATTATCGCAAATAACATCTATCCGCCCGCCGGCGCGATCTAAGAATTCGCGCACGCGCGGACGATCATCCACGAGGAGTGCGGCGGTGTCCGCTGGGCGGGCAGCGATGAGGCCGCGCATACTCAAGTCGGCGCGGTTGCCCCACACACAGGCAGCCATCAGCGTATCGAACGCGCGCGTCGCGTCGGTGGGGAGATGGGTGAGCATCGTGTTGACCGCGTGCGGCGCGCGTTCGGGGTGTAATTCTGCGCGTTTGATGGGGGCGTAGGGATCGCGGTGATACCATTCGCCGTCACGAAAATAATGGGTCGCTTCGAGCAGGCGACGATAGAAGAACGCTTCTGCCCAATACCAGGGGAGGTCGAGCCAGGTTTTTCCGACATAAGCGCGCGCTTGCGCGTTCCACAGATCGCGGTCGGCGGTGTCTTCACGCAAGAGTTGGACAGTGCCACCGACGATCTCGGCGCGCAGCGCGCGCAACGCGTCCACGATGTTGGGCGGATAGGTGTTGACGGTGATGACCTCGTCAATGATTGCCGGCACGCGCGTCTGAAATGTTTTTTGGGCGAACGAGCCGGGTTCCGAGGTCAGTAACAGAGGGGGGAGGGTGGGCATACGATGGTCAGCGCGGCTAGGTTTTGCGTTTGAGGGTTATGTACGCTCCGAGCACAAAGGTGAGCAAGCCCGCGAGCGTGCCCGCGCTGGCGGCAAGAAAGGGTGTGCGCGAGCCATAGCCGGGATTGATGGGACGGTCGGGGCTGTACTCGCGCTGGAGGAGTTTGCCCCAATCGGTTTTGAGTGCGGCTTGGGCACGCGCTTTGCCGATGAAGGGATACCAGTACCAGTTGTGATAAATGTTCGAGGCGGCGAACGACCAGGGGACCAGGGGCGTTCGCAACAACAAGTGTTCGAACGGTTTGAGCGCTCCGTGATAAATTTGATGTTGCCCCCACGAGGCAAACGTGTTTTCGTACGCGCTAAAGTGCCAGTTCTCCTCTGCCGCGTCCACATCGCCGACAAATTTGATTTCGCGTGGATCGCCCACGCCCAAGCCGCGTTCATGCGCGCGGCGAATAAAGCGCAGCCGTAGCGGGTCCAGACCCATTATTTTGGCAGAGGTCGCGTCAATTGCCACCGGATCGGCACTGGCAAGGATGACGTTTTTGATGTGCCAGCGCATCGCGCGCGGTCCGGGTCCCTCGCCGGCAATTGTGCCGTCCATCACACAAAAGATGCCGGTGTGAATGTCTTGCTGGATTTGCAAGAGATCAACGAGCGTATCGTCAATCACACTGTGCGTCCAGTGGCGTTTTTGATCGAGCAAACCGCCGAACGCGTTTTTCATCGCGCCGGTGACGTGAGTAAACACGTGCGTCTTGACCGTTGGCAGGTGCAAGACATTTTTACCATAGAGCAGTTTGGGGATGCGTACGCCATCGCGATACACTTGATCGAGCACGAGGAACGGTTGTTTGGGTTCGTAGATGACCCACTCCATTTCGGGGCTGTAGGTTTCTGCGGTACGCAAACCGTACTTGTCTTGAACGTACTTGTGCCGATTATTGATTTGACCTTCTCGCCCGTTGACAACGACGGTATCGTTGTGCGTGGCAATGATTTTGTCGCGGGCATAGCCGTCTGCCAGCAGGGTGCGCACCACGCCTTCCAGTTGCCAGGGAGTGGTCGAACAGCCGGGATACCAGATTTGCCACGAGATATTAATCTTGAGAAGCGTGTCTTTGTCTTTGGGCAAGTTGGCGGTGTAGTTGACAAGGCGCATCAAGCGCGCATAATCTTCGAGTACCGTTTGGGGAGAGGTGCGCAAAATCGCCACCTGACCGCGTCCCGGAAAATTCTTTGGATCAATCATTGTGCCTCCAGGTGTAAATGTCGTTAAGAGTATAGTCCAAATTCGCGAGTTTGTCTAATCGGTTGCTTAGACATTTGATTATTTTGTGGTATAATGCGTTTGTTTACCGATGTGGCAAGCCGCGTCCCCTCCCCACGCCGCTCTGCGGCGTGAGGAGGGGGAGACAAGGGAATAGGGGTGTGGGCGGGCGGCGAAGCCGCCCGCCCACACCCCATCTCCCCCCTTTCCCCGCAAAGCGGGGAGAGCCAGGGGGCGGAGGGATGAGTGGGGTTGTTCCCCACAGCGGAAAAGACTTTGATTGAGTCATCTGAGAGTGAGGAATAAAATGCTATATCGAATTTTAACAGGACGCATAGAACCGATCGAACTCGTGGCGTTGCTGATTGCACTCGTCGCGGGTATCACGATCCACGAATTTGCGCACGCTGCCGCTGCCACCTGGCTGGGCGATGCGTTGCCGCGCCGTCAGGGGCGTTTGTCGCTTTCACCTGCCGCGCATCTGGATCCCGTCGGCTCGTTGATGTTTCTGGTGGGTGGATTTGGCTGGGGTAAACCGGTGCAGTACAATCCGTACGCTTTGCGTGCCAGCGCGCGGGTGGGACCGGCGATTGTAGCGGCGGCAGGACCACTTTCCAACATCGTGCTGGCAACGGTGGTCGCGCTGGTCGTTCGAGTGCTCCTGGTAGGTCTGGATATTTTCGGAGTGGCGTTTCCTTTCTTTGACCTCCTCGTTTACTTTTTCCTTTTCTTCATCTACTACAACCTGATTCTGAGTTTCTTCAATCTCATTCCGGTTTTTCCGCTGGATGGCTTTACCATCTTGCAAGGCATCTTACCGCTGGAATTGAGTGATCTGCTGGAAACGACACGTCCGTACGGTTTTTTCATCTTGCTCTTGCTCCTCTTTTTTGGGAGTAGTTTCATTGCACCGCTCTTGTTTCGGCCCGTGAATCTGTTTATGTATATCCTGGTTGGTTTTGGACTATAGCACAATGACGTGCCGACAAAATTCAGGAGGTTTATCGTTATGAGAATGCGACATGTGTTTGGAGTCGTTGTCGTGGTGTTGCTGGTGTTGGGAGTGAGTGCGTGTGGCACTGCACCGACACCCACGCCCAAACCGACAGTGCCGCCACCGACGTTCACACCGACGCCGGTGCCGCCAACGCCAACGCCGGTGCCACCAACGCCGACGCCCTTGCCGCCCACACCGACCCCTGTACCACCTCAGGCGACCACCAAGCAACAGGTGAATGCACGTCAAGGACCGAGTACGCAGTTTCCGATTGTGGGTCGAATTCCCGCGAACAGGAGTGTTGTCGTCATCGGCAAAAGTGAAGATGGCAAATGGTTTCAGGTGGCGTTCCCCGATCCTGCAAATCCGGCGTGGGTGCCGGGAGAATTTGTGACGATTACGGGCGCGACGGATCGCTTGCCGATTGTCGCGGTGGCGCCGCTGCCGACGCCGACGCGTGGCGCCGCGACAGCCACTAAACCGGCGGCAGCAACGCCGACGCAAGCGTTCCCGCCGCCGCGCGGCACGCTGGGCTTTGTGGTGTTCGAGCCGGGACAAAACTCGTATGTTCTCTACAATCTCGGCATTGAACCGCGCAACTATAGCCCGAATCGGCTGTTGGGACTCCAGCCCTTTGATGTGGTCAACACGACCAATATGCCGCCCTTTACAATGTCGCCCACGAATGCGCGCATCGCCTTTGTTTTCGATGCCGGTGGCAAAGTCAACAAACTCCGTGTGACGAACATCAAAGGTGAAGACCCGGTTGATGTTGCCAGTCATCAAGGCATTTCCAGTCCAACCTTCTCGCCCGATGGCTCGACGCTGGCTTACATCGGTCTGGACAAGGCGGGCGTGGACTATGGGATGCAGTTCATCTACACGATTCCGGTAGGTGGTGGCAAGCCCGTTCGCCTCTTCCCATCACATCCGACCGATTTGCAGAAACGCGTCGGTGAAGTGTTTCGGGGTGTGGCGTGGGGCAAAACGCACCTCTTGTTCGTTTCGAATCTGACCGGGCAGTTTGAAATCTGGCGCCTCAACAGTGATGGAAGCGGACCCATGCAACTCACGAACGACAAGCGCGAGAATATGTCGCCTGCGTGGCATCCCGACGGCAAGACGTATGCCTATGCTTCACAACAAGCCGATGGCAGTTACCAGATTATGGTCGCCAACGCGTTTGATGCGAGTGCACCGCGTAAACTGACCAACACGGGTCACAACTTTTCCCCCACCTGGTCGCCCGATGGCAATTGGATTGCCTTTATGTCGAACCGTAATGGTCGGATGGACATCTGGGTGATGGACAAGAACGGTGGGAATGTGCGTTTGCTGACCGACAAGTTCGACAAGCCAGGCTGGTTGCCGGGCGGTTGGCGTTAGCACGCGTCAGAAACCAGGTTTGGTGGCAAACCTGGTTTCTGACTTGCCGAGGTGTTTATGCCCAAAACACGTATCGCGATCATTGGTCTGGGGCTGGTCGGTGGTTCGATTGGACTCGCGCTCAAAAAAGCGAAACTGGCGCTGGAGATTGTCGGTCACGATAAAGACCTGAGCGTCGCAGGACGCGCGGTCAAACGTGGCGCGGTAGACAAGACCGAGTGGAATCTCATCAGTGCTTGTGAAGGTGCTGCCTTGATTGTGCTGGCGATGCCGCTCGATGGTATCCGCGATACGTTGATGGCTTTGCGCTCGCATCTTGACCCCGGTACGATTATCACCGATACCGCCACCAGCAAGGTGCCGGTGCTGGAATGGGCGAACGAGTTACCGCGTCAGGTCGAATTCGTGGGGGGCAATCCGGTGCTCAGCCCCCGGCGCGAAATCGCCGGCCACGGTATTGATGCCGCGCAGGCTGATTTGTTTCGGGAGGCGACGTATTGCCTGGTCCCCTCGGTTTCGGCATCGTCACAGGCGATTGATGTGATGTGTGGTTTGGTGAATCTACTCGAAGCCAAACCGTATTTCATCGAAGCGGCAGAGCACGATGGCTTGATGGCGGGGGTCCAGCATCTCCCCGCGCTACTTGCCACCGCGTACGCCTCGAGCATCATCGGTGAGCAAGGTTGGTTCGAGCGAAGCAAACTCGCCGGCGCGGCATTTCGCGCCACGTTAGACCTGGTGCCAGCGGACAAAGACGCCGCGCGTATGCAGTTTCTGGCGCATCGTGACGATTTGCTGCGCTGGATTGATCAGAGTATCGTCAAACTGCACGAACTGCGTACCGCGCTGGCGAATCAGGATACCGCTGCCCTCGAAACGCTCATTCAAAAGGTGATGGACGAGCGTCTCAAATGGCAGAGCGGTCAACTCGAGCGCGCGATGACGGCGCTGCCAGCACCCGATAGTGCTTCCGATCAAATGGGGCGGATTTTCCTGGGCGGTCTGTCGGATCGGTTAAAGCGAATGAAATAACCTTTTACCCCGTGAGAGGAAGTCCTTGTCCTATCGCGTGTTGATGATCGCTCCCACGTCATTCTTTCTGGATTACGGTTGCCACGTGCGCATTCTGGAAGAAGCGCGCGTTTTGCAAAGGCTGGGGCACCGGGTCAAGATTGTGACGTATCCCTGGGGGCGCGATATGCCGGGGCTGGACATTGCGCGCGCGCTGCCGTTGCCCTTTCGCTCGCGGCGCGAAGTAGGACCCGCGCGCTCGAAACTACTCCTCGATGTTCTCCTCGCTTTCAAAACACTTCAGGTGGCACTCGCTTTTCGTCCCGATGTGATTCACGCGCATTTGCACGAAGGCGCGCTGATCGGTGAGATGATTCGGCGCGTGGTGCGCGCGCCGCTCGTCTTTGATATGCAGGGCAGTCTGACGAGCGAGATGGTGGATCATCGTTTCATTGCGCCGCAGGGTCTTGTGTTTCGTCTGGCGTACTGGCTGGAGACGCACATTGTCCAGTGGCCCCGTCTGATTTTGACCAGTTCGCGCAATGCGGCACATCTCTTGACGAACGAGTTTCATATCCCCGCAGAAAGAATCATCGTCCTTTCCGATTGTGTAGATGCCGAAACCTTTGTGCCGGTGGAATCGCCGGATGTGGCGGAACGTGTGGAGGCACTCCGCGCGCGCCTGGGGATTCCGCGCGAGCGCCGCACCATCGTTTACATCGGCTTGCTGGACGAGTATCGGGGAACGCGTGTGATGTTGCGCGCAGCGGCGGAGGTACTGGCGCGCGGTACAGATGCGCACTTTGTCATCATCGGTTTTCCCAACATCGAACGTTATCGCGCGCTCGCGCGCGAGTTGGGCATCGCCGAACGCGTCACTTTTCCGGGACGCATTCCGTACGATGAGGTGCCCGTGTGGCTGTCGTTGGGTGAACTTGCGCTCGAACCCAAGATGAGCGCGACCGAAGCAGCGGGCAAAGTGTTGAATTATATGGCGTTGGGGTTGCCCGTCGTGGCGTTCGATTTGCCGGTGATGCATGAGTATCTAGGAGAGTACGGCGTGTATGCACCGTTAGGCGATGCGCACGCGTTCGCCGCGCAGATTCAAACCCTGCTGGACGATCCCGCGCGGGCACGCGCACTGGGCCAGGCTTTGCGTCAACGCGCGCAACAACTTTATTCGTGGGAGCGCGCGGGACAAGAAATCGAACGCGTGTATGCGATGGTCGTTGGAAGGTAGATGGAACAGCGGAATCCACGTACGGCAGCACGGTTGATTTTTGATGCGGCACTGCGCGCGGCGGATCCCTATCAGGCAGTCCAGCGGGTGATGCAACGCCAGGGCGCGCGTTTGCGCGTGCAGGAACGTGAATATGACCTGACGCGTTTTCGCAATGTGTTCGTGGTCGGCTTTGGCAAAGCCAGCGCCACGATGGCGCGCGCCGTCGAAGACCTCCTGGGTGATGTGCTCACTCGCGGTTGGGTGACCGTCAAATACGGTCACACCATACCACTCACCACACACAAGATTCACCTGCACCAGGCCGGGCATCCGTGGCTCGATCACAATTCGCTGGAAGGCACGCGTCGGATTCTGGAGATTTTCGATGCGGCGACGGAACACGATTTGATCATCGCGTTGATTTCTGGTGGCGGTTCGGCACTGCTGGAATTGCCGGTCGCCGGGATTTCGCTCGAAGATGTGCGCGCGCTGACCGATGCACTCTTGCGTTGCGGTGCGACGATTAACGAAATCAATACACTCCGCAAGCACATCTCGCAAGTCAAAGGGGGGCAACTGGCACGGCGTGCCCCCAACACAGCGCTCATCGCGCTGATTCTTTCGGATGTGCTTGGCTCACCGCTGGATACAATTGCTTCAGGTCCCACCGCGCCGGACTCGACGACGTTCGCGGACGCGCTGGCAATCATCGAGCGTTACGCGCTACGCGGACAAATTCCGCCCACCATCGTCACGCACATCGAGCGCGGCGCGCGCGGTGAAATTCCCGATACGCCCAAAAGTGCCGAGGCACTCTTTGCGCGCGTGCAGAACGTCGTCATTGCCGATGTCACGCTCGCGTGCGATATGGCGGTGCAAACGGCGCGTGCACTGGGGTACAACACGATGCTCCTGTCGTCGTTCATTCAAGGGGAGGCGCGCGAGTTTGCGCGCGTGCTTGCCGCGATCGCGCGCGAAATAGTCACGTCGGATCGTCCGCTGGCGAAACCGGCGTGTATCATTTGCGGAGGCGAGACAACGGTGACGGTGCGCGGTCATGGTCAAGGTGGGCGGAATCAGGAGATTGTACTGGCAGCTGCCATCGAAATCGCGGGAATGTCCAACGTGGTGGTGTTGAGCGGCGGCACCGATGGCACCGATGGTCCCACCGACGCGGCGGGCGCGCTTGCCGATGGGAACACGCTGGCGCGCGCGCACCAGTTGGGGCTGGAGGCGCGCGCGTGTCTAGCCAATAATGACGCGTACCATTTCTTTCAGCCGCTTGGGGATTTGCTCATCACGGGTCCCACAGGGACCAACGTGAACGATGTGACAATAGTGATTGTCGAGGCGTTATAGACCTTCAGAAAAAGAGTTGTCGGTATTTTGAAAACGTCATTCCTCAACCGTGCCATCCATCGCGAAATAGCCTCACCCCCTTGCTCCCTCCCTATGCCGCGGAGTGGTGTGGGGAGTGGGAATCAAGGGAGAGGGGTGTGGGCGGGCGGCGAAGCCGCTCACCACACCCCTCCTCCTATCTCTCCCTTTGAAGGAGGTCGTGGTGCGTTCGACAATGCTTTTGACCTACAACATTCAACCACAGGCACAAGAAGCGTATATGCAGTTTATGATTAACGTCTTTATGCCGATGGCGCAAAGTCTGGGGCTGGATAATGCCGGCGTGTGGCATACCGCGTATGGAGATTATCCGGCGCGCCTGCTGGTGTTTGTGGCAGAGGACAGCGTGATGCAGAACGTACTCAAGGATGAGCGCTGGCAGAATATCGAAGCGCGGCTCAAAGAGTACACGACCGATTATACCCGTCGTATAGTGCCGTATGTGCCAGGCTTTCAGTTTTAGCAGACCCGTCAGGACAACACCCGACGGGTCTGCGCTCAAGTCATCTTGACCACAATGTCACCGATGATGTTGGCGGCTTCATCACCGCGATCGGCAGCGTTGGACAGGTGGCGATACAGTTCGCGCATTTTGAGAATCTCGATAATGTCATCGAGCGTTTGGGGACCTTTGAACAAGTCGCAAATAGCAGCGCGGTAGATGCTTTCGGCGCGATTTTCCAGCGCTTTGGCACGGGTGGCGTGATCCAGCGCGACTTGGGGATGTGCCTTTAACTGGACGACTGCCAGATACAACTCTTCGGCGGCTTCCCGCAGGATGGAGACAAGCGTGATGAGATGGGGGGTGGGTTTGACTCCCAGCATCATCATTTCATCCAGCGTGGTATAGCCATAGTCCAATACATCATCAATCGTACGCGACAGAGCGAACAAATCCTCGCGGTCAATCGGCGTGACAAAGGTGTGATTCAAATCGTCAATCAAGATACGCCGTAATTCGTCTGCTTCTTTTTCAATCGTGTGAATCCGCTTGGCATACGTTTCGTCGCCACTCTGCAGATAGGCTTCCAGTGCTTCCAGACCTTCCAGTGTTTTTGCCGCTTGTTCGCTCAGGGCTTTGAGAAAATCTTTTTCCTTGGATCGAAAGGGGTTGGGAAAACCCATCTCCATTGCTCCTTCCGCAAAAAAGGATGTTTCGAAAATATACACCATCATAACACAAAACACAAATTGGCGCAACACATAAGGCGTGGTATAATGCGCGACGATGGATCAATCGAGAATTCGCAACCTGTGCATCATCGCGCACATTGATCACGGCAAGTCCACACTCACCGACCGCTTGCTCGAAGCCACCGGCACCATTGACCCGCGCGAGATGGTCGAGCAGGTGATGGACCAGATGGACCTGGAGCGCGAAAAAGGCATCACGATCAAGGCAAAAGCGGTGCGGATGTTGTATCGCGCGCGCGATGGCAATACCTACGAACTGAATCTGATTGATACGCCCGGGCACGTGGATTTTACCTACGAAGTCTCGCGCGCGCTCGCCGCGTGCGAAGGCGCGATCCTCGTGGTGGATGCGACGCAAGGCATCGAAGCGCAAACCCTTGCCAATCTTTACCTCGCGCTCGATCACGATCTTGCCATTGTACCCGTTATCAACAAAATTGACTTGCCCTCTGCACGTCCCGACGAGGTCGCGCGCGACATTGAAAAGTTGTTGAATGTGCCGGCGGATCAGATTATCCGCGCTTCGGCCAAATTGGGCATCGGCACGACCGAGATTCTCGAAGCCATCGTCGCGCGCATTCCACCGCCAACCGGCGATGCCACTTTGCCACTGCGCGCGCTCATCTTCGATTCCAAGTACGACGCGTACAAAGGCGTTGTTGCGTACGTGCGCGTGGTGGACGGCGAGTTACACAAGACACAAAAACTCCGCCTGATGTCGTCCGGGTTGGAGGTGGACGCGCTCGAAGTGGGCGTGTTTCGCCCCAAAATGGTGGCAAGTGAATCGCTGGGGATTGGGGAAGTGGGGTACGTGGCAACGGGACTGAAGAACGTGCGCGATACTCAGGTGGGTGATACGCTCACCAGTGCCGAACAGCCGGCGCGCACGCCGGTGCCCGGTTTTCGCCCCGCCAAACCGATGGTGTTCGCCGGTTTCTATCCCGTCGAGACGAACGATTATCCCCTCTTGCGCGACGCGCTCGACAAGTTGAAACTGAACGATGCGGCACTGACCTACGAACCCGAAACGTCTGCGGCACTTGGTTTTGGGTTTCGCTGTGGCTTTTTGGGTTTGTTGCATCTGGATATTGTCCAGGAGCGTTTGGAACGCGAGTACGGTTTGAATCTCATTGCCACCGCGCCCAGCGTCGAGTATCGTGTGCTCAAGACGAATGGGGATGTCGTCACGATAGACAACCCCGCCAAGATGCCAGATGCATCGGAGATTGTCGCCATCGAAGAACCCTGGATGCATATTCAAGTCTTTACACCCAGAGAGTATATCGGTCCGATTATGGATTTGGTCGTGCAACGTCGCGGCACGTTCGACAAGATGGAATACCTTGACGAACAACGCGTGCTGCTGACGTATTTCATTCCACTCTCGGAACTCATCATTGATTTCTACGATCAACTCAAATCGCGCACGCGCGGTTACGCTTCGCTCGATTACACGTTTGCCGATTATCGCGCGAGTGAACTGGTCAAGATGACGATTCTCGTCAACGATGAGGTGGTGGACGCGCTTTCGATGATCGTTCACAAAGATTACGCGTATCCGCGCGGCGCGGCGTTGTGCAAGAAACTCAAAGAGGTGATTCCCCAGCAACTTTTCCCTGTGCCGATCCAAGCCGCTATCGGCGGACGCATCATCGCGCGCGAGACGATTCGCGCGCTGCGCAAAGACGTGCTGGCAAAATGTTACGGCGGCGACATTACGCGCAAACGCAAACTGCTCGAAAAGCAAAAGGCGGGCAAGAAACGGATGAAGCGTCTTGGCACGGTCGAGATTCCGCAAGAAGCGTTTATGGCGGTGTTAAAATTGGGAGATTAGAGATTGGAGATTGGAGATGGGCAAGTGAGATTAGAGAGGGAGGTGGTTAATGACTGGTCGGTTTGTTCTCAGTGACTATGTAGAGCAAGCGATGGCTCACGCTCTCTATGATAAACTGGAAGATGGTACATTTGTAGGGCGGATTCCATTGTGTCAGGGAGTTGTCGCATTTGGGACGACCTTGCGTGAATGTGAAGAAGAATTACGTTCCACTCTGGAAGATTGGATATGGTTAGGGCTCAAATTAAATCATCCTCTGCCTATCATTGCTGGCATTGATCTGAATAGGGAGCCGACCAATGAGCCGATGGTCGCCGTGTAAACGGAGAGAATTCATTCGACGATTGCGAGTCCTTGGCTTTGAAGGTCCCTTTGCCGGCACACGACACCAATTTATGATCTATCAACAACGTCGCCTGGCGATTCCTTCCCATGCAGAGTATTCTGTGCCTCAACTCCGCGCTATGTTGCGGGAGGTCGCTGAAATTGTTGGCTATGAGATCACGGCCGAAGAATGGAATCGGTTATGAGACTCCATGTCCAACCTCCAATCTCTAATCTCTAATCGCTTGACGGGAGCAACGTGACCTACAAAACCTGGCGCATCGAAAAAACCGATACCATCACCACGCTCTACCTGAATCGTCCGAGTCAACGCAACGCGCTCAACAGTGAGATGATTGACGAACTGCGCGCGCTCGTCGCAGAACTGCGCGGCGATGAATCCACGCGCGCGCTCATCGTCACGGGCGCGGGCAAAGCATTTTCGGTCGGCGCGGATGTCGAGATGCTCAAACGCATCGGCGAAGTGTCCAC
>DAOTYB010000282.1:0-5077 GCA_034435315.1 Anaerolineae bacterium
ACTGTAACCGTTCAGGTGTCCTTGCGAGGAGCGTTTTTTGCGACGAAGCAATCTCCGCGTTACGATCTGCGGTGGGCAACGTTGGGGATTGCTTCGCAGAAATCGCTACTCAGAACTTGTCACATCGAGCGGAGCGAGATGTCTCACTTCGTTCGACATGACAAGTTTCTGTCAACGCGCATACCGCCGCGCGGTATGGAATTCTCGCAATGACAGAGCGGGCTGAACGGTTACCACACGGGGATCGTTGATGCCAGGGAAACAATCTTTAGAAAAAAGGGGTACACGATGTTCGTGTACCCCTCCCACAGTGATTAGAAGATGATGCGGATGCCGAACACCCTGAACAGGACATAGATGATGCCCAGTACGACGTAGAAAGCGGTGATGATGGTCACGATCCAGAAGGTGATGTTGGCGGGTTTGGTCCAGGCGGGGAATTTTTCTGGAATCACCTTGTAGTTCAGGTAGATCAAGCCGGGCATATAGATTGCCATCGAGATAAAGTTCAGCACACCACCCAGGAGAAGCAATTCACCGGGTTGTGCCATCAACACCGTCGTGCCGCTGACGACAGTCAAGATAGCAACGAAGATATAGTACCACGAGCGGAACGACAGGCGTTGCCCCCACGGGAAAAAGTTGCGGAAAAAGTCCGAGTGCATTCGGGAGACTCCATCAGTGATGCCCAACCACGAGTCGCTCAAAAAGGCAGCGGCAGCGAGCAAGAAGATGATGCGTCCAATTGCTCCCATCGCTTGTTCGAAGAACTGAGCCTGGGTCACTGCAATCGTCCAGCCACCCGGATATTGTCCCTTGGGGAGGAGAATCGCCCATGCCAACCAGCACATCAGCATCACCGTAAACGCGTTGACGCCGACGCCAATGGCATTATCTATCCGCAGATATTTAATCCAATCGTGATAGTTCTTTTTGTTCTCCGGCGTATCCTCAAAGGCAAAGCCTGTCGCGGGAATGGATTCGGGTTTGCCTGTGATGGGGCTGGTGACACGCCCGGCATACTTGGCCATACCCAGGCCCTTGTCGCGGACCCAGTACGAATACATCACGTTGAAAAACCCTCCCATTCCAGCAAAGGCAACTCCCGTGAGCAAGGTGTCGGCATCTTTGGGATCCCACTTGGCGGGCATTCCGTTGACGAAGATTGCCACAGGATTCAGATAGGCAGCAAAGAAGGAACCCGCCGTTGCGAGGACAGTGGGGTGAAGAACTGAAATGAGCAGACCGATGACGGTGACGGCGACGATGACGGTCATAAACTTTTCGATCAAGTTGTACACCACACGGCTAAAGACCAAGCCGATCAAAAAGACAGCCATAATGAGATAAGCCCAGAAGAGCGTTCCTTCGCGCGCAGCCCACCCGGGCGGAAACTTGGTCAGATCGAACAGCGCGGTGGCACCACCGGCGGCATAGCCACCGAACCACGCAAACGTGATGACCAGCATCACCCACAACAGCAGGGCGTACCATTTGTTGAGCCGTATCAGGCCGGTGAAAAAGGTTTCGCCAGTGGTCGCCGTGTAGCGAATAATTTCCTGATTGACCCAATACTGGATCAAGCACGCGGGCAACAAAATACCGATGAACGCCGCGCCGTACTTGGCGGTCAAATAGGGCCACCAGATCAACTCGCCGCTACCCTGTGCCAGCGCTGCCCAGATCACACCGGGTCCCATCGCTGCCCAGATGCCGACGAACGCCGGCACGGCCAGTACCTTGAGTGGTCCCAGCTGACCAATAGAGAGCGTCTTGTCTGTCTCTGCTAATGGTTGTGCAGACATAGTCCTCCTTCCAAATTAATGTGGATTGGGTAATTGGTAAGGTGCAATAAATTTGTGCCCCCCCTAGGCATCACCTCCTTCGGCAAGTTATTCCATTCGGAGAATGTTCTCCATCTTCGGAAACCTGTGGTACTCTTCTTGTGGGTGGGGAAGGAGAAACTACTCAGGACTTTTTAAAAGTATACTATGCAAGTGAGAATTAGTCAAATGGGATTCGTACCACGCACTTTTTGCGCTTGACCATTTTCGCGCCTGGTGCTAAACTGTGCGCGCGCGCGGGCGGAATATTCTGCCCCGACGAAATATGGGGGACAAGGATGGCTGATTCTCAATTCGATCTCATCATCATTGGCGGTGGACCGGGCGGGTACGTCGCTGCGATTCGCGCCGCGCAACTTGGCTTGCGCGTCGCGCTCGTCGAACGCGATAACCTGGGCGGCATCTGCTTGAACTGGGGCTGCATTCCAACCAAAGCGTTGCTGAAAAACGCGACCGTTGTCGAAACGCTCAAACACGCGAACGACTATGGCATCCACGTCGAAAAATTTTCTGCCGATTTTGGCAAGGCGATTGATCGCAGTCGCGTCGTCGCGAACCGACTGGTCAAGGGCGTCGAGTTCTTGATGAAGAAAAACAAAGTCGAGGTGATCAAAGGCGAAGCAACGCTCACCGCGCGCGATCGCGTCGAAATCAAAAGCGATGGACGCGCGCTGACCGCGCCGAACATCATCATTGCCACCGGCGCGCGCCCGCTGGCGATTCCCGGTTTGCCGGTGGATGGTCAAGTGGTCATCACCTCGCGCGAGGCGCTCGAGTTGCGCCAACTCCCCTCACCGATTGTCATCGTCGGCGCAGGCGCCATCGGGATGGAATTTGCCTACATCTATCGCGCCTACGGTGCGGAGGTGACCCTCATCGAAATGCTGCCGCATCTCTTGCCGCGCGAAGACGAGGAGGTGAGCGCGGAAGTCGAAAAGGCGTTCAAAAAGTTGGGGATTAACTTTCGCGTCAACACGCGCGTCGAAAGCGCGGAACGCCTCGGCGAGAATGTGCGGCTCAAGGTGACGACCGATGGCACGGTGGATGAAATCGTCGCGCAAAAAGTTCTGGTGGCAATCTCGGTGCGACCGAACAGCGAAAATCTGGGACTCGAAGCACTCGGCGTGGAAATGGAGCGCGGCGCTATCAAGGTCAACAAGAAAATGCAAACGAATGTGCCGGGCATTTACGCCATCGGCGATGTGACGATGCAACTGCCGCTCGCGCACGTTGCATCGCATCAAGGCATCCTCGCGGCGGAGACGATCGCCGGCAAAGAGACGCGTCCTCTCGATTTGAACAATGTGCCGCGCTGCACCTATTGCGTGCCGCAAGTCGCCTCCATCGGCTTGACCGAAGCGCAAGCCAGAGCGCAAGGGTACGATGTGCGCATCGGCAAGTTTCCGTTCCGCGCGAATGGCAAGGCGCTCGGCATCAACGAGTACGATGGATTCGTCAAACTCGTCGTGGACAAACAGTACGGCGAAATTCTCGGCGCGCATTTGGTTGGTCCCGAAGTGACGGAACTGCTGGGTGAATTGTCGCTGGCGAAATCAGCGGAACTGACGCCAGAAGAAATTGCGCACGCCGTTCACGCGCATCCAACGCTGACCGAAGTGATCGCCGAAGCCGCGCTGGACGCGCTGGGGCAAGTCATTCACATCTGAGGTTCAGGGTTCGAGGTTCAAAGTTCAACCTCGAACCGCGAACCTTGAACTTTAAACTTGGAATCGGAGATGACAACACACAAACGCATCGCCATCATCGGCGGCGGGTTTGCGGGAATGACCGCCGCGTACGAATTGGGCAAACTGGGTTATCAGACCTTTTTGTTCGAGCGGATGCCGGAACTGGGTGGACTTGCCGGAACATTTCCCATCGAAGGCACACGCCTCGAACGCGGCTATCACCACTGGTTCACCAGCGATACGCACATCATCGCGCAGATGGAAGAACTGGGCTTGGGTGATCGCGTGCAGTGGATTCCTTCGAAGGTTGGATTTTTGTACGAAGGCAAAATCTGGAACTGGGTCACGCCGATGGATGTGCTCCGTTTCAAACCAATGTCACTTATCGGACGATTGCGGTTGGGCGCGTCCACGTTCTACCTTTCCTATCTGCAAACGAATCGGAATAAATTTTACGATTACGAAAAAATCACCGCGGCAGCGTGGCTGAAAAAATGGGCGGGCGCGGAAGCGTGGGACAAGGCGTGGAAACCACTTTTCTACGGCAAGTTTGGCGCGGAAGCGGAAAATGTGCCGCTGGTATTTTTGTGGTACAAAGCGCGCCTGCGGCTTACCTCGCGCAAAGGGTTGAGCAAAGAAGTGCTGGGGTATCCGCGCGGCTCGTTCCAGATTTTGATTGACGCGCTCGAGAACGCCATCAAGCAACGCGGCGGGCAGATTTTTGTCGGCGCAACGGTCGCGCGCGTCATCGTTGAAAATGGCGTAGCGGTCGGTTTGCGCTTTGCGGACGATGACGCATCGCAACGCGCGCAGCGCGCGCTCGCGCCCGGCGAAACATTCGCGCGCTTTGACCGCATCATTTGCACCGCGCCGTCGTTTGCCGCGCTCAAAATCATCCACGAGTTTCCCGAAGCGTATGTCGCCAAGATGAAGGCGGCGAAATATATGGCGGCAGTGCTGCTCATCTTGAAAATGAAACAATCCCTCTCGCCGATTTACTGGCTGAACATCGCCGACCGCACGATTCCATTTGTCGCCACCATCGAACAAACGAATTTCATTCCACCCGAAGTGTACAACAACAAGCGCGTCCTGTACGTGTCGAATTATCTCGATCCGTCCAGTCCGTACTTTCAAATGTCGCGCGACGAGTTGTTCCGCGCGTACCTGCCGCACTTGCAAAAGATCAATCCACAGTTCTCGCCCGATTGGGTGGAGGAGGTGTGGCATTTTCGCGAAGCCGCCGCGCAGCCCGTGATGCCGCTGAATTACTCAAAGATGATTCCAGAGCATCGCACGCCGATTCGCAATCTGTATCTTGCGAACACGACGCAGATTTACCCGGAAGATCGCGGCACGAATTACTCGGTGCGTTTGGGGCAGGACATTGCGCGGATAGTGGACGAGGATGTGAAACGTGGAGTGTGAGGCGTGAGTGAGGTGCAAAATCTGAAACGTCAAGTCTGAAACCTTGAAACGGGCACAAACTTTCATTTTAATTACTCAGCCGTGCTGTCTATGGCGTCAAGCCCCATCCCCTCGCCC
>DAOTYB010000283.1:0-4982 GCA_034435315.1 Anaerolineae bacterium
CTCTATAAAGATTTCGCGATGTTGAGCCTGATTTTGTGAAAGATCAATAGAGGCATCCCGTGACTTTGTCAAACTAGTACCATTGGTTACTAAAATCAGTGGGGGTAGCCTACTGTTTGATAGACCTGTCGGATTTGAAGAAAATCCGACAGGTCTTCAACCTTGTAACCAAAGACACGAACGCATGAAAAGATTTACCGTCGCACTACTTTACAACCTCAAGCAAAATGCACCGCATCGCGAGGGAGAACCCTGGGATGCGTGGAACGAACTCGATAGTGAAAAAACCGTCGCCAGCATCGAACGTGCCTTGCGTGCAGGAGGGCACGAGGTTATCGGAATGGAAGGCGATGTCCATCTGGCGCACAAGTTATCGCACTATCACGTGGACATCGCGTTCAATATCTGTGAGGGGCATTTTGGCGCCTCGCGCGAAGCCCAGGTGCCTGCCATCCTCGATGCGCTGCGGATTCCGTACACCGGTTCTGGCGTGATGACCCTGTGTATCGCGCTCGACAAACCGATGGCAAAGCGTGTGCTGATGCACTATGGCTTGCCTACACCACAGTTCCAGACCTTTGTCACTGGCGACGAGCCGCTGGATCGCAGACTCAAGTTTCCCTTGTTTGTCAAACCCAGTCGAGAAGGATCGGGAATGGGGATTACCGCGCGCTCCATTTGTCGCAATCAGCGCGAATTACGTGAGCAGGTGCAATGGTGCATCGCCACCTATCGCCAGCCTGCGCTCGTCGAAGAGTATATCGAAGGACGCGAGTTTACGCTCGGAATGCTAGGCAATTTACCCGAGAGGATCACACCGCGCGCCGATGGTATCCCCCCGCAGCCGATCGCCGCGCTACGCACTGCCAAACCCAAGCAGATCAAAACCAAAGTGCCAGAGACACTGCGCGTCTTTCCGCCGCTCGAGATTGACCTGTCGCCCTGTCCACCCGATCAAGCGGGCTTGTACACTTCCGTCATTAAAAGTCAGATGTACGATGTTCCGCGCTATCCGTGCCCCGCACCCATCTCTAAACGCTTGTGGACCCAGATGGAACATCTTGCCGCGCGCGCGTTTGCCGCGCTCGAATGTACCGATTTCGCGCGCGTGGATCTGCGGCTGCGCCCCGATACCGGCACACCCACGATTCTCGAAATCAATCCGCTGGCAGGTTTGCAGGAAGGCATCAGCGATATTGTGATGGCTGGCGAAGCCGATGGAATAAGTTATGCCGCGTTGATCAATGGGATTCTGGAAGCGGCTTTGCAACGGTATGGAATGATTTAAGGTAACTACACCAGGGTTGGTGTAACTATGGCACTAGATCTCGAAGCATTACGCAAACGCTTAGAAGAAGAGCGCGCTCAATTGCTGGCGCGCGCGATTCCGCCGCCAGAACCCGTCAAAGGAGACGACGCCGATCTGGCAGCCATGCATCAAGCGCGTGAACAAGCGCAGTGGCTGGCAAACGACCAAAAGCAGCGCCTTGCCGAAATTGACAGGGTGTTGGCTCGGCTGGCCGCAGGCACGTATGGCATCTGCGAAAGTTGTGGCAAGCCCATCGCACCAGAACGTTTGCAAGCCAAACCGCAAGCCACTCTGTGTATTGAATGCCAATCGAAATTGGAAAAGAAAAGAAAATAAAGCGGGACAGGTACACGCATCAATGTTCTGCTATGAGTAACCCGCTTGTCGAATACCTGTCCGGGTGACTCGGTCGTTACCTTGGCTGCCTTCGTTTCCTTTATCCAGACATTTGCCGTATGGATTCTGCTGGCTGGTGTGTTGGGCATCTTTGTCGCGCTCAAGATTCTGGTGGATGCTCAGCGACTCTCACGCACCACGCTCTTTTCGCTGGAACAAGAACGCGCGCGGGAACAAACCTATCGCGCGCTCGTGTTGTTCTTTGTTTTTTTGATTGTCATCCTTGCCGTGTTGCTCATCAATTTCGTGCTTGCACCAATGATGCCTCCGTCCAGGCCGGTACCGTTACGCGAACCCACACCGACGCTGGCACCTTTTGTGCTACCGACACAGACACCCACGCCCACCCTCACTCCCACGCCTGCACCCGACCGCAATACGCCGGTGGCGCGCCCGTCGGCGAGCGCCACACCCACACGCGCCGCTCCACGCCCATCACCTTCACCACTGCCACCGGCAACAGCGACCTCCGCGTATCTTTTCCCGGCTCCCAAAATCATCGGACCCAAGCCGAACGGCGGCACGTGGATCGGTGAAGGTCAGGCAAACGCAGCGATCACCTTTCAATGGGTCTGCGAACCGTGTCCTCTCAGTCCTAACGATTGGTACGAAGTCGTCATCATGTTTACCGATCGGAATGGCGTGCCACGCACATACGCAGGCAGGACGCAAAGCACCAGCCTGTCGCTCAGACGCATCTACGAAGGCGGCGGTTTCGAGTTGTATCAAAAAGCAAAAGAAGATGTGTTCCATTGGTACGTGCAGATCAAACGCGAACCGGGTAACTATCCCATCTCACCACCCAGCGAGGTATGGAAATTCGTGTGGAAATAACCCAACCAATCTCCAATCTCTAATCTCTAATCCCTATGCCAGAACGAATTCTTGTCATCGAAGACGAACCCAAGATTGCTGATTTTTTGCGGCGCGGTCTAATCTACGAAGGCTTTACCGTCGAAGTGTGCCCTGACGGTGAAACAGGGTTCAAAGCCGCGCGCGATCATCCACCCGATTTGGTGATTCTCGACGTGATGTTGCCCGGCGTGGATGGGCTGGAAGTGTGCCGACGTTTACGCGCTGCCAGTGCGGTGCCGATTTTGATGTTGACCGCCAAAGACGCCGTGCCCGATCGGGTCAAGGGTCTGGAAAGTGGCGCGGATGATTACGTGACCAAACCCTTTGCCTTTGAAGAGTTGATCGCGCGTGTGCGTGCCTTGTTGCGCCGCGCGCACTCGTCGAGCGAAGAGACCGTGTTCCGTTTCGCCGATGTGACCTTGAACGTGAGCACGCGTCAGGTGACGCGCGGCAATCGCAAAATAGATTTGACCACCAAAGAGTTTGACCTGTTGCACTTGTTTATGCTTCACCCGCGCCAGGTCTTGACACGCGAATTGATTTATGATCGCATCTGGGGCTATGATTTTGATGGCGAGTCGAACATTCTGGAAGTGTACATCCGCTATCTCCGTACCAAACTGGAGCAGGGCGGTGAACCCCGCCTCATCCAGACTGTGCGCGGCGTCGGCTACGCGCTGCGTGAAGAATAGTGTATTGGTAAAAACGCCCAGCACGGATTGCTGGCGTTTTGCCGTACTCTCCCATCCAAAATGTCTATCCGCCTCCGCCTGACCTTCTGGTATGTCCTCCTGTTGGCAGGTCTCCTCGTCACCTTTGCCGGTGTGTTGTATGCCGTCCTCTCCTTCAATCTGTATCACGAAGTAGATCGGCGCTTGCAAATTCGCGCCGCCGATGTGCAAAACAGTCTTGCCACCGCGCTAGAACTACAAAGCAATCCGCGCATGTTTATTTTACGCGGCGGGCGGCTGATTCTCCCTGCGGCTGATACATTTGCGACGCCGGGTGTGTTTGTGCAGATTAGCACGCTGGAGGGTGTGGCACTGACCCGCTCGGAGAATCTGGGGACGCAAACCCTCGTGGTTGCTGATGAGACGCTGGCTCAAGTCGCGCGCGGCGAATCGGTGTATGTAAATATGTCCAAAGACCGCGTCCCCTTGCGCGTGTACATCGCGCCGCTGCTTGTGCGCAACCAGGTGCTCGCAGCGATTATCGTCGCCGAATCGTTGCAAGGGGTGACGACCACGCTGCAACAGTTGGCACTCTGGCTACTGGTCACGATCACAGCAGGCTTGCTCCTCGCCTTTGCCGTAGGCGCACTGCTGGCGCGCCAGGCACTGGCGCCCATAGATCGCATCACTCACACTGCCTACACGATTGCACGCTCTAACGATCTCTCGCGACGCATCGAAACACGGGTGACGCCAGACGAAGTGGGACGTCTGGTCACTACGTTCAACCAGATGCTCGAACGCCTCGAAGCACTCTTTCACGCGCAACAACGCTTTGTCGCCGACGTGTCGCACGAATTACGTTCGCCACTCACGGCGATTCGTGGCAATCTCGATCTGTTGCGTCGCAGTATGGCACACGTTCCTGAAACGCACGCCGAAACGCTTGCGGCCATCGAAGCAGAAACCGCGCGGATGCAACGGATGGTACAGGATTTGCTCCTGCTGGCTCAGGCGGATGCTGGCGTGCCACTCGAAAAACGTCCCGTCGAGTTGGACACGCTTTTGCTCGATGTATTTCGTCAGGCGCGCTTGAATGCCGGCAACGTCAAAGTGGTATTGGGGAGCGAAGATCAACTCCAGGTACTCGGTGATGCCGATCGGTTAAAGCAACTGTTTTTGAATCTGATGGACAATGCCATCAAGTACACGCCGAGCGGTGGCACGGTCACACTGTCCTTTGAGCGCCAAGACCAATGGGCGCGCGTCTCGGTCGCGGATACCGGCATCGGCATTCCCGCCAGAGATTTGCCCCACATCTTTGAGCGTTTTTATCGCGTGGACAAGGCGCGCTCGCGCGAAAAAGGCGGCACCGGCCTGGGATTGGCAATTTGCAAATGGATCGTCGAAGCGCACGGTGGACGCATTCAGGTGCAGAGTCAAGTGGGCAAGGGCAGCGTGTTTACGGTGTGGTTACCACTGAGCCAATGAGTCAATGAGCCAATGTGCCAATGAACCAATGAGCCAATGTGCCAATGAGCCAAAGGTTCAATGAGCCAATGTGCCAATGAACCAATGAGCCAAACCATTTGTTCATTCGTCATTCGTCATTGGTCATTCGTCATTGGTCATTCGTCAGGGTGCATTTCAGTTTGGGGGCAAATCGTGGCATAATGCGTCCATTCCACTAAAAGAGAGGTGACCGATGAAACGCTCCCACAAAGTTCGCCGAACCCCACCGACCCGCGCCG
>DAOTYB010000284.1:0-3850 GCA_034435315.1 Anaerolineae bacterium
GGCGCGGGTCGGTGGGGTTCGGCGAACTTTGTGGGAGCGTTTCATCGGTCACCTCTCTTTTAGTGGAATGGACGCATTATGCCACGATTTGCCCCCAAACTGAAATGCACCCCACTGGCATACGATTTGACGGGATGGGATAAAGATGTTATAATTTCACCCGCAAATAACCTTCTCCTGACTGTACGCCGACCTCCTGGCATCTCCTCCCTACACTGACCCAGGTTCTCCGAGAGCCGTTCTTTTTCCGAATGTGTGTTTATGCTTTCACGATACTTGGTTGATTCTCACGATGAACTGACGCGCCTTGCGCCGTCAGCGTTTTCCCCTTAACGGAGTCTCTGCGTGCCCGAAACCCTCAATTACGCCGAGTTGGAGCGTAAAACTCTTACCGAACTGCGCGAAATCGCCAAAGAGCAAGGCATCAGCGGTTATACGCGCCTGAAAAAAACCGATCTCATTTTTCGTTTGTTGCGCGCCAAAGCCGAGCGCGAAGGCTTGATCTTTGGCGGAGGTGTCTTGCAAATCGTAGAAGAAGGCATCGGCTTTTTGCGTTCCGACCATCTCTTGCCCGGTCCAGAAGACGTGTACGTCTCCCAATCCCAGATTCGCCGTTTTGGTTTGCGCACAGGCGATATGGTCATCGGTCAAGTACGCCCACCGAAAGAGACCGAAAAGTATTTCGGCTTGTTACGCGTGGAAGCCGTCAATGGCCTGGACCCCGAAGCCGCCAAGGCGCGCCCCGAATTCGACAAACTCACCCCCATCTTCCCCAACTCCCAATTCAAACTCGAAACGCAACCGCATATCCTTGCCACGCGCCTGCTCGATATGTTGGCTCCGATTGGACGCGGACAACGCGGCTTGATTGTTTCGCCACCCAAAGCCGGCAAAACGACGATTCTCAAACAAATCGCCAACGGCATCAGCGAAAACTATCCCGAGGCGCACCTGATGGTCGTGCTCATCGGAGAACGCCCGGAAGAAGTAACGGATATGGATCGTTCGGTCGAAGCCGAGGTCTTTTCCTCGACGTTCGATGACGCGGTCGAAAATCAAACGCGCGTGGCAGAAATGTCGCTGGAGCGCGCCAAGCGTCTGGTGGAAGGCGGCAAAGATGTGGTCGTGTTACTCGATTCGATTACGCGCCTGGCGCGCGCCTATAACCTGACCGTCCCACCCAGCGGTCGCACCTTGACCGGCGGCTTTGACCCAGCAGCATTGTATCCCCCCAAACGATTTTTTGGTGCCGCGCGCAATCTGGAAGAAGGTGGCTCGCTGACCATCATTGCGACGTGTCTGGTGGACACCGGTAGTCGCATGGACGATCTCATCTACGAAGAATTCAAAGGTACCGGCAACAGCGAAGTGCATCTCAATCGCAAACTTGCCGAGCGGCGCATTTTCCCGGCGATTGACATTGAGCGTTCGAGCACGCGCCGCGAAGAATTGTTGTTGGACGAGGACACTCTCAACCGCGTGTACACCCTGCGTCGAATGATTGATATGCTGGGAGGTGGTGAGGAAGCCCTGGAGCCCGTCTTGCAACGAATGCGACGCACGCACAACAACAAAGAGTTCCTCACCACGTTGAACAAGGATACCCTCTAAGTCACTGTGACACCTATGTCTGACGATACGCAACTCGCGTGGCTGGCACGCCTGCGCATCGCCCTGGCGCCATACGGGTTGATGGCGCGCGATGTGATGAGCGACATTATGAGCGATATGCCTTTGATGACGCGCATCGCTTCGCATGTCGGTCTGGTGCTGCTGATGATGGTGGCCATCCTTGCCAGCCAGATGCAATTCGATTCTCACGATCGCGGCGGACCCGAGGTCGCCGAAGAGACCAACGACGAATTCCTCGTATCCGAAGTACTGGTGGACGAAGAAGCCGTTTTCTTCCGCGCGCCGGTACCCATCACCAATGTCCCCAAACGTATTCGCCGCGAGGTAGTGCGGTACACCGTCCAGCCCGGCGATAATGTCAGCAGCATCGCCGAACGCTTTGAAGTCAGCCCTGATTCAATCCTCTGGGCAAACAGCAAACTGGAAGACAATCCCGATATGCTCTCGGTGGGCCAGGTGCTTAACATTCCACCACTCAGCGGTGTATTGCATACGGTTCAGAGCGGCGAAACGCTTCGCTCGATTGCTGAAAAGTACAAGAGCAAAAAGTTCGATACGAACACCCTGATTCAGAACATTCTCCAGTTGGAATTCAATCAAGAGCGACACGATTTCAAGAATCCCGACTATGTTCTCACTGTTGGTCAATTCTTGATGGTACCCGATGGGGTCAAACCCTATCAACCGCGCATCGTGTATGCCTATAGCGGTCCCATTCCTGCCACAGCCGCGCGTGGCACCGGTTCGTTTGGCTGGCCCGTCAGTGGGCGCATCACCCAAAAATTCTGGTCAAGACATCCGGGTCTGGATATTGCCGCTCCCAAAGGTACGCCGGTTGTCGCTGCCGATTCGGGTTATGTGATACAGGCAGGCTGGAACAATAGCGGTTATGGCTTTATGATTTTGATCAATCACGGCAACGGCTATCTCACGCGTTACGCGCATCTCAGCACGCTGAATGTCGAAGTCGGCGAATCGGTCCGAAAAGGACAATTGATTGGACGTGTGGGCAGCACCGGCAATTCGACGGGACCGCATTTGCATTTTGAAATCATTCGCGGCTCTACCCATCGGAATCCGCTGGGGTTGTTGGGGCGCTAGGTCACACCTCTGTGCTCCCAACGGTCATCCTTCATCGTATTCGAGTCACACATCAATGTACGTCTTCGTTCAGAAAATATCTCCCAAAGATTCACAAATACGAAGGTGAAAAATACGCGGCGGTCGGCAGTCGTCCGTCAACGGTCATTTCAAAAAGGAGATTCAATGACTCAACTCATTCTGCTCGGCACCGGCGCCGCACTCAGCGATGCCACACGCGAGCACACCTATCTGGTGGTGAAAGGCAAGCACGAGGCCGTCTTGATTGACTGCGCGGGCAGTCCCGTGCAACGTTTACTCCAGTCGCGCGTAGCACTCGACGCGATTGATCACATCATCCTCACCCATCACCATCCCGATCACATCTACGGCCTGCCGATCTTGCTCCTGAGTATGTGGCTCGCGGGGAGAAAAAAGCCGCTCTCCCTTCACGGGCTCGGCGGGACCGTGCGCGCGACGCGCGCGCTGTTGCGCGCGTTCGAATGGCATCGGTTCGATAATTTCTTTCCCCTCGAGTTTCATACCGTTCCCAGACAGGCACACAACACCCCACTTGTCACTGCCGAATTTTCCATCTCCACCGCGCCCACAAAACACGTCCTCCCCTCGCTTGCCGTACGCGTCGAAGCGCGCGATTCGGGACGTGCCGTCACCTATTCAAGCGATACCGAAGTGTGGGAGCCGCTGGTGGATCTGGCGCGCGGTTCGCACATTCTCATTCACGAAGCCACCACACTAGATAACGCCAGTGGTGGACACACCAGCGCGCGCCAGGCTGGCGAACAAGCCGCGCGCGCAGGCGTGAAAAAGTTGGTGCTGGTGCATCTACCGCCGCGCTGCCACGTTCAAAAATGGCACGCGGCGGCGCAACAAAATTTTGCCGGTCAGGTCATCGTCGGCGAGGACTTGATGCGCCTGACATTCTAAACAAACGTAGCACAGGATACTCTCCTGTGCTACATAGTAGATGTGCAAAAGTCTTTTCCGCCATCGGAAGGTGACGGTGCTCGTTGTTTTGCCATCGTTGTACGGGCGAAAAATCTTTCGCCTCCACGGGAATGCCCCCTCTCATCCCCCTGCCCCCTGCTCTCCCCGCTTTGCGAGGAGAGCAGGGGGA
>DAOTYB010000285.1:0-6230 GCA_034435315.1 Anaerolineae bacterium
TACTGGAGCGGAACGAGACTTCATGGGAGTTCCTCCTGAATAGGTATCTTGATGTCTTGCATCAAGTGATACCATAAGTCAGGAGAAACTCAAAAATCAATTATGCAAGGGTCTCCCCAAACTGAAATACACCCGCATGCTGTGCGGGTTTCTTGAATAAACCCGGTTTCTGTGGTATGATGTGGGTGTATGAGTGTTGTATCATTCAAGGGCACACGCGAGGGGCTGGTGGTGACGCTGGGCGAAGGCGAGTGGCACACCGTGTTGAATCATCTCGCGGCACAACTCCGTCGTCCGGGGGCACAAGCGTTTTTTCAAGGGGCACGCGTCTTTTTAGAAACAGGCACCCGCGCGCTCGAGGTGACCCAGATCGAAGAGTTGATCGCCTTGCTGGCTCAACACGGTATGACGCTGGTCGCCGTGAGTGAACCTTCCAGTCAAGCAGCGCTCAAGCGCGTGCATGCTACGTTGCCACCGGTGCCCGAGACGCTCGCGGTAAAAGAAGCCGCGCCCCCGCATCCTGACACGGCTAACGAAACTTATGCGCTATTGGTGCAGCGCACCGTTCGCTCGGGACAGACGTATCAGTATGCCGGCACGATTGTGGTGATTGGGGATGTGAATCCCGGCGCACAGGTGATTGCGGAAGGGGATGTGCTGGTGTGGGGCAAACTGCGTGGCGTGGTGCACGCGGGCGCGGCGGGCAACGCACAGGCAATCGTCGGCGCGCTGGTGCTCGCGCCGACGCAATTGCGCATTGGGCATTTGATTGCACGCGCGCCAGAGGAAAAACGGACGCCGTACTTTCCCGAAGTCGCGCGCGTGCGCGATGGGCGTATCGTCGTTGAGCCCTGGACTGAGGTATCCGGACGCGGTGGCTAGGGGAGCAGGAGGAATCCGATGGCAGGACGAATCATCACGTTGACTTCAGGTAAAGGGGGCGTCGGCAAGACCACCGCGACAGCCAATCTCGGCGTCGCACTCGCGCGCTGCGCGCAACGCGTCGTGTGCGTGGACGCCGATATTGGTTTGCGCAACCTGGATGTAGTGATGGGCTTGGAAAATCGCATCGTGTACGATCTGGTGGATGTGGTGGAGGGACGGGCGCGCTTGCGTCAAGCCCTCATCAAGGACAAACGTTTGCCGGAATTGCAATTGTTACCTGCGGCGCAGACGCGCGACAAATCGGCGGTGACCGAAAAGCAGATGATCAAGTTGTGCGAAGACTTGCGTAAAGAGTTCGATTTTATTTTGATTGACTCGCCTGCCGGCATCGAGCTCGGTTTTCGCAACTCGATTGCACCTGCTGATGAAGTGATTATCGTTGTCACGCCCGAAGTCTCCGCGGTACGCGATGCAGATCGGGTCATTGGTTTGATCGAAGCAAGCGAAAAACCTGCCCCGCGCCTCATCATCAATCGTTTGCGTCCCGCGATGGTGCGGCGGGGTGAAATGCTGGACACGGCAGACATTCTCGAAGTCCTCGCGATCGAGTTGTTGGGAATTGTGCCTGAGGACGAGACTATCATCACGGCAACGAACAAAGGGCAACCCGTCGCGCTGGAGAATCGCTCCCCGGCGGGCGGAGCGTTTATGCGGATTGCGCGCCGCCTGATGGGTGAAGATGTACCTTTCCAGACCTTCGAGGATTCCAGCGGTTGGTTGGAACGTTTGTCTCATCTCTTCAAGCGTTAAGCAGGGGGCGTTATGAATTTCCTGTCGCGTCTTTTGGGTCGTCCACCTGAAGGTGAGAGTGCTCAGGTGGCAAAACAGCGCTTGCAACTCGTTCTGGCACAAGATCGCTTGAATATTTCTACCGAAACGTTGAACGTGTTGAAAGATGAAATGATTGAGGTGATCTCTCGGCACATAGAAATTGATCAGGCAAACGTACAGGTTTCGATGACGAGTACAACACAATGCACGTGCCTGATTGCCAGCATTCCCGTGATTCGCGCGCGCTCGCCTGCTCCCGCAGAGTCGGCGAAACGCGCTCGCGCGCCGCGCCAGCGTTCACGCGCTTGAGAGGACTATGGATCGGCTGGAACGTCCCCGGTTCTTTTACTTTGATTTCTGGCTGCTCGGTGCCACGCTCTTGCTCACCGGCATTGGTATCTTGATGATCTACAGCGCGACGGAATGTATGACCGGTGAGCCGCTCGATTGGTCCAGTCCTACGGTGCGACAGGGTCTGTATGCGCTGGTGGCTCTTGGCGTGCTGTTTCTGCTTGCCCTCATTGATTATCGTGTCTTTATCTCGTTGCGCTGGGTGCTCTGGGTGGGCATCGTCGGCTTGCTGGCGGTGGTCTTTGTGATCGGGCAGGTCACGTTTGGCGCGCAACGCTGGATTGATCTGCGTTTGTTTCTTTTCCAGCCTTCCGAGTTGAGTAAACTGGTGTTGGTTCTGGTCGTCGCCGCGTACATTGCCAGGCACCGCGCCGAGATGGGAAACCGGCGTCATCTTGCTATCTCGTTGGGCCTGATGGCACCTCCGATACTTTTGGTGTATCTGCAACCTGACCTTGGTACGACGATTATCATTGGCGCGACGTGGGGGCTGATGGTGCTGGCAGCCGGCATTCGCTGGCGCGAGGCACTCCTTCTCATTATGGTTGTTGTGGTCCTGGCACCGCTCGTGTGGGCAAATTTGCGACCGTATCAACAAGAACGTGTCTTGACGTTTCTTGATCCGATGCGCGATCCGCTGGGGGCGGGTTACAACGTCACGCAGGCGCGCATTGCGCTGGGGTCGGGTGGCTTTTGGGGCGAGGGCTTTTGTAGCGGACCGCAAAGTCAATTACGCTTTTTGCGGATTCGGCAGACCGATTTTATCTTTGCGGTGTTGGGTGAGGAATTGGGTTTTAGCGGCGCGGTGTTTGTCATCGCGTTGTATGCGTTCATCTTGTCACGGCTGCTCCGTATTGCGGCGCTCGCGCGCGACGAGTATGGCAGTCTGGTCGTCATCGGCATTGCCGCTATGTTGTTCGTACAAAGTTATGTGAATATGGGAATGAACGTGGGCTTGTTGCCGGTGGTGGGGATTCCGCTTCCGTTTATCAGCGCGGGCGGCAGTTCATTGATGACGCTGTACGCCGCGCAGGGCATTGCGCAAAGTGTATTGATGCGCCATCGCGATTTGCGTCTGGAGGGCGCGGGACAGCGCTATGACTAACCGGGTGGCGTGTTTTTTCACGCTCCTGTGGTGGGAGGTGGCAAAGCTGCATACCATCACGCTACGGCGAAAGGTAGGTCTGGAAAGGAATAGGCAGCATGGAAGACTGGATTATGCCGGTAGTGTTGGGAATAACTTTTGTGGCGATGGCGAGTTTTGCTCTGGGCACACGCGCCAACGTCCGCACCGGCGAGCGCCTCGCCAGGTGGGCGCAGGAGGGTTTGCCGCTCATCAGTGACAAGACGACCTTCTCGTGGATTGGTTCAGCCGCACTGATGCTCAAAATGGCAAAAGCCAAAGGACCGTATCGGAGCGCCGAGATTGTCTTTTCGTTCGAGCCGCGCGATCTGGTGTTTATGTGGTGGTATGCGCACTGGCGAGGACGTCGCGATGTGATGATTTTTCGCGGCACACTGACCGTCACCCCCCCCTTCGAGGTGGAGATTTTCGATCGGCGTGGGTGGTTGAATAGCTATGTGGTTCGTCAGATGCAACAAAAGAACTGGCGTCAAGTTGCCTTGCCCCAACCATCTACCTTGAGCGCGTATTACAACGGCGCCCTCGATCCAGAAACGCTCCACACCCTGGCGAAACAAGCGACGCAAGCCGGTGGCACGTTGCTGCGCCTTTCCATTCGGCGCCATGTGCCCAATATCCAGATGCACTGGTTGTTGCCCGACCCCAAGAGTATTTCTGCACGCGCCTTGTTTCGTGATATTCGTGAGATTGGTCAACTCTTTTCTCCGAGGGGAGAAGAGCACTGAGATGGGTTTATTCCAATAGGTGTACAAAAGTCTTTTCCGCCATCGGAGGATTACGGTGCTCGTTGTTTCGCCATCGTTGTACGGGCGAAAAATCTTTCGCCCCTTGCGGAATAACCCCTCTTATCCCTCAGCCCCTGCTCTCCCCGAAGCGGGTAGAGCAGGGGGAGATGGGAGGAGAGGTGTGGGCGGGCGGCGAAGCCGCCCGCCCACACCTCTCGTTTCCCCCTCCCCACGCCGCAGCGCGGCGTGGGGAGGGGGACCAGGGGGTGGGGCTATTTCGCGATGGATAGGACAGCTGAGTGATTATCCTGTTGAGGCGAAAAATCTTTCGCTCCAACGGGCGAAAAATCTTTCGCTCCGACCAAGCGGAAAAAACTTTTGCATGGTTACTTGGCAGGCAGGTTGAGATTTTGTAAAAACTGCTTGCATTGACAAATAGGGCTGAACGGTTACACAAGTGGTGGGACTCTTATGAAATCACGCTTGCAGGAGATTCCTTTTTTCTCGGGCCTGGATGATCACGTGCTCGCCGCAATCTCGCGGCGATTGAAACGCGAGCATTACCACAAAGACGCCGTGATCTTTTTTGAAGGTGAACCGGGCGATTGTATGTACATCATCGAAAGTGGTCAGGTCAAGGTGGTGACCGAACGTGGCGGTGAGGAAAGGATACTCAGTTATCTGGGGCCGGGAAATTTCTTTGGCGAGATGGCACTCTTGTTGGGAGAGCGACGTTCGGCGACCGCGCGCGTGGTCATTGATGCTGAACTATTGGTGTTGCGTAAGGACGACTTTGACGAACTCTTGCAACTCTATCCTCAGATCGCGATCAAGATTTCGCAAGAGTTGGGACGTCGTCTAACTCAGGCTACCGTCGGACCTACTCTGCGTGAAGAATTTAATATTGTCACTACCCTGGGCGTAGCCGTGCCGGCGCTGGCGCGCCATCTGGCGCAGGTGACCGGCGAGACGGTGACGATTCTCGATGTGGGTGGGCTTGCCAATGTCACGCTCGATGTCGCGGCACTACGTCAGGCTAACGTGGTGTTGCTGCGTGAAGATATTTTAGAACCCGAACGGCTGGCTGACCGACTCGGTCAATTGGTTGAGCAGTACTATTGGGTGCTCCTCTCCGTTACGCCGTACGAAACCCCACTGACTCTCAAAGCCATCGAATTAGCGGACGTGACCGTACATCTGGGGGAAAAAGAACCGGGTTGGCTCAAAATGGTCCCACTCAAAAAGTACTGGCGGGTGGATGCACAACCTCCTGCGATCCAGCGTCTCGCGCGTCGCATTGCACAACGCCTGGTGGGTGTGGCGCTGTCGTCGGGCAATGCGCGCGGGATGGCGCACATTGGCGTCTTGCACGTGTTGGAACAGGAAGGCATTCCGATTGATATGCTGGCGGGTACAAGTGCTGGCGCCGTCTTTGGCGCGCTCTATGCCGCCGGACGTTCCATCGAAGAGATGACCACTTTTGCGCTGAACGTGCAGTGGCAGTATAATTTCATTACCGGCTTTAAATACTGGGATTTCCGGTTGCCTCCCCGCGCCGGGTTAATCAAAGGTAAGCAGGCGCTCGAGTATTTGCGCGAATGGCTCTGGAACAAGACGTTTGACGAATTGCGTATCCCGTTGTATATTGTAGCCACTGACCTTATCTCTGGTGAAGAGATGATTTTTGATCGCGGTCCAGTCGCCGAAGCCGTACGCGCGAGTATGAGCGTGATTGGGGTATTTGAACCCGCGCAGGTGGCAGGCCGTTTCTTGATTGATGGTGGCGCGGTCAACCCGGTGCCTACCCAGGTCCTGGCGGAGCGTGGCGCCAATATCATTCTGGCAAGCAACGTCATTCCTTCGCTGGAGGAGCGTATCCATCGCCGCTCGCTACGTCGCACAGGTAAATTGCCCGGGATGATGACGATTCTGACCGGCGCACTCGAAATTATGGAGAGCGAGATTATCAGAAACCGTCTGGGACCGGTGGATGTATTGATTCAACCGCAGGTCGCAGAACTGGGCACGCTGGAATACGACAAAGCCACCGAGTTTATCAAGCGTGGCGAAGAGGCGGCGCGCCTGCAAATCCCGGCTATTCGCCAGCGCTTGACACCCACACCGCGTAAACGCTCTTTGTAGGTAACACTCAGCCCCGGGCATCGCTCGCTGTCGGTTAGAAACCGACGGCTAACGCAAGCCGATGGCTGAGCCTGAATTTCGCGTTGTTGTACAGGCGTAACTACTCAGCCAAGACTGAACTTGGACGGTTTTTGTATTGAAAAGCACACCTA
>DAOTYB010000286.1:0-10537 GCA_034435315.1 Anaerolineae bacterium
CCATAGACGGCACGGCTGAGTAATTACCAATTTGAAATAAAATCGCATTTGCGTTATACTGTATTCAACACAATGTTGTGAGAAAGGAGGGAGGTCAATGGTCGATGGTTTTTGAACGTCCAGAACCGTTTGACAGGGTCAAACGCGCTCTGGACGTTTTTTGTTTTCAACAGGTAACATTAGAAAATTAACGGCGAGTGGCGTAGTTCGCTGAAGGAACACGATGGCAGTACAAAATTTCATCGGAAAGGAGAGTCAATGAATCGCACAGTGGAGATTGTCGGCGTTGGCTGGAGCGGCTTTCGCACGATTTCGCCTGATCTCTCGTACAAAGAGATGATTTTTGAAGCCGCGACGCGCGCCTACACCGAGGCGGGCATTGACCCGCGCAATGATGTGCAGGGCTTTGTCACTGCCGCCGAAGATTATCACGAGGGCACGAGTATTTTCGACGAGTACACACCGGACCAACTCGGCTCGGCTTTGCGTCCGATGCATACCATCACCGGCGATGGTTTGCACGCGCTGGCAGCGGCGTATATGAAGATTGCCTCGGGTTTGATGGATGTGGTGGTTGTCGAAGCGCACAGCAAAGCGTCCAACATTCTCACGCTCGATCACATCACGGCGTTTGCTGAGGATCCGACGTTCGAGCGGCCGCTGGCAATCAATCCGATTGCACTGGCTGGCTTGGAAATGCAAATGCTGTTGAGCGCGGGACGCTTTACCCTTGAGCAATGCGCCCAGGTGGTGGTGAAAAACAAGAACAACGCGCTGGCTAACCCGGCGGCGGCACACGGCGCGGCGATTGGACGCAAAACGGTACTGGAATCGCAAGTCGTTGCGTCGCCCCTGACGCGTTTGATGGCAGCGCCACACGCCGACGGCGCGATTGTGATGGTGCTCGCCGATTCGGACACGGCGAAACGCTTGAAAGGCAAACCCGTGCGCATTCGCGGCATCGGTTGGGCAAACGATACGCCCGCACTCGACTCGCGCGATTGGTTGCACGCGCAGTACGCGCGCAAATCAGCAGAGATGGCGTACCGTGTCGCCGGGATTCGGCATCCGCGGAGCGAGATTGATTTTGCGGAGGTGGATGACACGTTCGCGTACAAAGAACTGCAACACCTCGAAGCGCTCCAACTCGCCAAACCTGGCGAAGCCGGTATTCTGACCGCGCAAGGCGCGACCGAACGCGACGGTGAATTGCCGGTGAATCCCGGCGGCGGCTGTCTGGGCGTTGGGTCGTTGCTCGATGCAAACGGACTGGCACGCGTGCTTGAAGTGGTCTTGCAATTGCGCGGTGAAGCCGGCGCGCGTCAATTGAAAAACGTCAAGACGGGGTTGGCGTTCACGTGGCGTGGCGTGCCCACCACCAGTGGCGCGGCAGTGGTGTTGAGTAACTAGTATTCAGTATTCAGTAAGCAGTATTCAGTATTCAGACTGAACACTGAAAACTGAACAGTGGACACTGAACATTGAAACCTGGAGGCAATATGGGACTGCGAAGAGTAGCCGTTGTGGGCGCGGGGATGACCAAATTCGTGCGTCGCGCCCAAGAGACCGGGCGCGAACTCGCGTGGGAAGCGGTGAGCAAAGCGCTCGAATCGTGCGAGATGACGCTCGATCAAATTGATTGTGTGGTAATGGGCACTGCACCCGATGCGTTCGACGGCGTACATATGAAATCGGAATGGCTCGCCGATGGCGCGGGCGCGTGGGGCAAGCCGTATATGCGCGGCTACGTCGGTGGTGGCACCGGTGTGTTCGCACCGGCGCAAGGGTGGTATCACGTGGCATCAGGTTTGTTCGATACATGCCTGGTGGTGTGCGAAGAAAAAATGTCGCCCACGCAACCGCATCCGCAAGCCGCGTTCAATTCGATTTTCGACAACATCACCGAACGCCCCCTGGGTCCAAATCTGCTCTGGATTTTCGCCATCGAAATGAACGCGTATATGAATCGGTATGGACTCAAGAAGGAAGACATTGCGCTTGTTTCGGTCAAGAACAAACGCAACGCTGCCGATCATCCTGCCTCATTGTTAGGCGATCCGAACATCACGGTTCAAGATGTACTCAATTCCGAAGTGCTTGCCTGGCCTGTCCAGCGTCTCGATGTGTCGCCGGTGACGGATGGCGCGGTCGCAATTGTGCTCGCCGCCGATTCGGTCGCGCGACGTGTCACTCCCAAGCCGATCTGGATCGAAGGTATTGGTTGGTGTCTCGATACGGCGTACTGGACAAATCGTGATTTGTCTTATCCGACGTACGTCGAAGAAGCGGCGCGACGCGCCTACGCGATGGCAGGCATCAAAGAGCCGCGCAAAGAAATTCACATCGCCGAGCCGTACGATCCGTTCGATTACAAGGAACTGCATCACCTCGAAGGGTTGATGCTCTTCGACAAGGGCCAAGCCCCCGAAGCGACCGCGCTTGGCATCACCCAACGTAATGGCGACTTACCGGTGTGTCCGTCGGGTGGCTTGCTGGGCGTGGGCAATCCGATTGCGGCAGCAGGCTTGATGAAGATCGCCGAACTGTTCTGGCAACTGCGCGGCGAAGCCGGCAAACGTCAGGTGCCCGGTAATCCACGGCGCGGCGTCGCGCAAGCCTGGGGCGATTTGATGCAAGTCGGCACAGTGGTGGTGATGGGGAAGTAAAACACAGAATACGCAATACGCAATATTATGATGTACTGCGTATTGCGTAAGGGAGAAAACGACTATGGAACACCTAGTCTATCCAACCAGGGGTTTAAGCGAACAAGCGTTTGAAAAACACGAGGTGCTGTTCGAGACGTGGCACGTTAAAGCAGAGTACGCGTGGGACACCGGTGTTGCTATCGGCAAATATCTTGACGCATTGAAAAACGGTCGTTTGATTGGACGACGTTGCTTTAAATGCAAACGCGTGATGGTGCCCCCGCGAATGTTCTGCGAACAGTGCTTTCGTCCCACCGATGAATGGGTGTACGTGCAAGACACTGGCATCGTCAAAACTTTTTCGTTGTGCTACGTGCGCTGGGATATGGTGCGTCTCAAAGAGCCAGAAATCCCGGCGGTGATTGATCTCGATGGCGCATCGAAAGGGATGGGCATCTTGCACAAACTCGGCGAGGTGGATCCCAAAGCCGTTAAGGTGGGAATGCGCGTGCAGGCAGTGTGGAAACCCGCTGCCGAACGCACGGGCAGTATCACGGATATCGCGTATTTCAAACCGATTCAATGAGCAATGACAAATGACAAATGAGCAAATGACAAAGGGTTTGGCTCATTTGGCAAATTTGGCACGTTTGGCAAACTGAATGGAGGTCAAATGAGTCTCTTGCATACTCTTGAACATCCCACCGATGCGCGCGTGTGGCGTGGCAATCTGCCTTTGTATCATCGTTACACCGCAGGAATCGCGGGTGAAAAATTCTTGCGCGCGCTCAAAGACGAAGGCAAACTGTTCGGCGCGAAATGTCCCCGCTGTGGCTATGTGTACGTGCCCGCGCGATTGTACTGCGAACGCGATGCCGCGCACCTCGACGATACGACGTGGATGCCGGTGGGACCCGAGGGCGAGTTGGTATCGTTCACGGCAGTTTACGTGGACCTGGATGGCCATCGGCTGGAGAAGCCGCAGTGGGTTGGCTTGGTACGACTCGATGGCGCATCCAGCGTAACGATGCACTATCTCGGCGAAGTCAAGCCCGAAGCGTTGCGCGTGGGAATGCGCGTGCGGGTCGTCCTCAAGCCGACGAACGAGCGCGTCGGTTCCATCAAGGATATTGCGTACTTTAAGCCGATTTGAGGCAGGCGCGCCGGTTTCATTATTCAGCATCTAAAACGATTTGCCCGCTGACCGCCAGTGTCAGCGGGCATTTTTTATGCAGCGATTCTTTCCTGTTCGCCGTGTCCATTGTCAGGGACGCGCGTCGTTGGTAGCGGAATGATTTTACGCACCGATGCCTGCACCTCCAGCGTGCGCCGTTTTTCGCGTTCGAGCATTGCCTCGGCGGCGATGGATTTCGCACGCGCACCGGCAATCAGCAGTGCCGCGCCACCCACGCTCAGCACAACGATCGCAATGGTGATTGCCACCGTCAGTGCACTCTCGCGCGTGTTGGCGTTGTGGCGTGCGTCGGCATCACGGGCGATTGCCCCCGCAATGCTCGTCGCGGTTGCCTGCGCTTGTTGCGCATACGCCGTTTGCTCGCCGGCGATGCGCGTTTGCGTCGCCTGGACTTGTAGCACCTTGTTTTGCGATTCGACCGCGAGCGCAGTTTGCGTCGCGCGAACTTGCGCGGTGTTGAGTTCCGCTTGAAGCGTGGCGTGGGTCAATGTTTGTTGAACAGGGATAGCCGTTGCTTGCGCAATCGCCGTCTGACGCGCCTGAGTCGCTTTTACTGCGTCTGCCGTTTGCGTTTGCTGGACAGCCACCAGGAACGCGCGCGGCGTTTCGGTGGCTTGCAGTATGCCCCCACGTTCTCGTGCATCGAGCGCGCTCTTTGTGGCAAAAGCATTGGCTTCTTGATGTGCTTTGGCTGGATTGAAAACCTCGGTGTTCGTCAACAGTAGCCCCAGCACCACCGCCCCCGCGAGAATGATGATGGCGAGCAAGACGAGTGCGGAGTAATTGTTTTGCACAATCATCGTTTCCTCCTCCCGCGCGATGGTGCGCTAGTCGTGGAAGAACGAGCGCACGTTATCGCGCAATGCCATCAATCCCAAAATGCGTGGCAGGTTGGTCAACGTCCACGTGCCGAGCCATGCCAGCGGCAAGATGAGGCACGTGAGAAAACCGAGAATGTTCGGAGCCACCTCTCCAACTTGCGTGACGACTTTGCCGACCGCCCCTTCAAACTCCCAAACACTGACGATCGCAATGCCAACGCTTCTGATGATGTCTGGAGCAGTCGCACTCGAACTTTCGCCGCCCGCATAGACCGTTGCTCCGAACAAGCCGAGCAACATCAATCCAATGAACCAGAACTTGCGCATTCTCCCCCCTTTCGCCATTCCTTCAGGGAGGGAACAACGCGACCTCTACGCCTGAAAGAGTGGTACATCATCGGGCAAATATTCGTCCAGCCAGTTTTTCGATTGTTTGCTCGAACGTTTCATTGCCAGCACCTCCGCGTCTTTCTATTTGTATTCTAAAGGATCCCCAACTTTGATCGCATTCGTTCGGCTGACAGTTTGCGCACCCGGCTCGTTACGTGGCTTACACCGCGCTGACAATCGGCAAACAAAAAACCTGACGATTGCTCGTCAGGTTTCGAGACATTGTTTCGATGTGGCGTTATGCCAAGTAGGTGTGCAAAAGTCTTTTCAGCCATCGGAAGGTTACGGTGCTCGTTGTTTCGCTATCGTTGTTTGGGAATGTCCCCTCTCATCCCCCTGCCCCCTGCTCTCCCCGCTTTGCGGGGAGAGCAGGGGGAAATGGGAGGCGGGGTGGTGGCGGGCGGCGAAGCCGCCCGCCACCACCCCGTCCTTTGACTCCCCCTCCCCGTTGGGGCGAAAAATCTTTCGCCCTCACCAAGCGGAAAAAAACTTTTGCATGGTTAGTCATCGGGTTGCAACACCAGGCGATAGCCGTTCGATTCGGTGAGTAGATAGCGCGGGTGGTCAGCATCGTACTCGATTTTCTCACGCAGGCGTCGCACCGCCGCGTGCAGACGCGTGATCTGGGTTTTGTCGCGTGCATCGAATTGCTCTTTCAAGGCATTTTCGATGATGTCGCGCTGTGTCCGCAATTGATTGGGTGGATCGGCAAGATACTTGAGGAGGTCAAGACTTTGGCCGCGCACCGAAATCCGTTTGCCGTCTCGCTTGACCCCATCCTTGTCCACGCGCAGCCCGCGCTCGCCCTTCACTGTCACCTCGCGCTCCATCTGTCCTATCTTTTCCGCAATCCGCGCCATCGCCAGCAGTGCGTGCACCAGGCGCGCACACACTTTGGGTGTAGGGGTCATCGCAGGATCGAAATCGGCAAGGCGACGCGCCGCATTAAAGAAGATGCCGAGGTGATATTGCCAATACTCTTTGCCAACCGCGCGCGCGGCATAGCGGCGAATCGGTTGAATAAAGCGCACGGCCTGGCGCGCCGCCGCAGATTCAACCTCTTGCGCATCGGGTCTGCCAAAGTGACTATCTTCTAAAAGACACTCTTCGACTTCTTTCAAGCGCATCAATTCTCGTTCGTCAAGCCAGTCAAAGCGGATGGCGGACTCGAGCGCGACGAAATTCCAGAACCGTGGCACGTCGCCCGCCTCAGCAAAATCGGTGAGCCATGCGTGACCGTTCGCATCAACGAGAATATCGTCGCCTTTCAATGTCCCAGGCGATTTAATCGTCAGCGTGGATGGCTCAGCGCCAGCTGCTTGCAAGAGCGCGGTGATTGGCTCCGGGTCTGGAACGACTGTCTTGAGGTCGGGAACGTACTGGACAAGTTTCTGCCAGCGCGCGCGAACCGCTTGCGGCGCGACGCGTTCTGTCGTCAAGCCAAGCCGCGCGCGATACAACTCTTCCAGTGCGCGTTCGGCGGGCACAGGTGGACCCGCCTGCCATGCGGCGAGCGTCTTTTCAAAGAGCGTCTCCACTGCTTTCGTAAAGAGTTTCCTATCGCCTGCGCGGTACACCTCCTCAAGCGAGCGAACCGTTTCGAGGTCGGCTTTGAGCGCGTAGGCATTCGCGGCATAGTGCGTGGTTTCGGCTTGGTGGGCAAGTGTGGTGCTGGTTTCGCCCTGCGCTTTGGGTGCAAAGGTGTGCCAGCGATTGGCTTCCTCCATCACGCGCGCGTTCTCACCGCAAACGACGACGAACGCATCCATCGCCGCGCCTTTGAACGCAAACACGGTGAGTGCGACGCGCCCCTCGCGTTGCCACAGCACACGGTCAATGCGAACGCGCCCCCAATCGTAGAACAGGCGGCGGAAGAGGTCTTCTAGTTCTTCGGCGCGGTTCACCAATCTCTCGCGTTCGCTCTCCACGCCAGGTTCAAGGTGCAAGATGAGCGCAAAGGGGTTGGTGGCTTGCCAGTCGAGGGTGAGAGACCAGTTGATGCGGACGTGGTGGGCGAAGGCATTGTTGACAGCATCAATAAGCGCTTGTGGACCTTCTCCTTTGATGACATAGTCTATTGGCTGTGATTTGAGAACAGTGCGAAAAGTCGAAGTACCTGGGAAATTGGTCAGGAAAATCTTGGGAATATTACGAAGAGATTCTTGGGCTAAGAGTATCCCGCTTATGTCCTTTTCATCATCATCGTCTACTAGGCGGATATCCAGAATTGCCAGATGAATATCCATTTCCTCAAGCAAGCGCTCTGCATCAGCAGGAGAAATGGCTTGCAAGACCTGAAAACCCTCTTTCTCTAGAAATTCTGCCCGCGTTTCAAGGAAGTCGGGATCGTTATCAGCAAACAGGATGATCTTGCGTTGCATCTTTTATCAACCTCACTTCTCTTTCCTTTGTAACTCTCTCTTGAGAATAAGTAGCAACTCTTTGTGAAACTGTTCTAAACGTCTGTTGGCATCTTCAGCAGGTTTGTCCATAAGACGCCCCAATGTTCCCGCGATCAATCCTCCAATTGTGCCAATAATACCAACATCTCTATAACCAAGTATCACAGTGATTATCCCAGTAAGAAATATTAACGCCCCACCTACTATTAGCCCTAGCCGTGCCCAACCAATCCAACGAGCCTGTTGCCGTGCCAATTCATAGTCTTGGCGCATTTGCTCTGAAACATCGAGTAGCACAAGGTCACGTTTATAGTCTACGGTAGTCTTGCGTTCCTTAGTGATTTTGAGCCCCCGGTGTATCGCTGATAATAATGCCATTGGACCATCTTGTTTTGAAATAAAATCCTGGGCGATCCGAGTTCCATTAATCTGAAGTCGTAGCGCCTGCCGCATATATTCAGTGGAAGAATACCCTGTTAGTATTATGACCGGAATAGCATCAGCCACGCTTTTTGCAAATTCCAGACCGCTGATGTCCTTCTCATCATCATCATTTAGCAAGCGCACATCTACAATAGCCAAATCTATGTTACCCTCCTGTAGTTTTTTCTGTGCGTCTATTGGGGATGAAGCGGTTACCACGGCATAGCCCTCTCTTTCCAAAAACTCGCGCCGTGTTTCAAGAAAATCGTTATCATTGTCAGCGATGAGAATTTTTGCCCGTGCCATTGACGTAACCCTCCTTATTAAGATGATACAATCCGCTGAATCAATCTATGATAAGCAAATGCCATTTGCAAGCAAATCACACGAGTCCAATATCTCTTGTGGATTCGGACTCTTCCTATTCCAAAGGCAATGAAATAACCATTGTGGTTCCGGTTGATCCTGTCGCGAGACAGGAAATCGTACCTCCGTACGTTTGCACAATCATCTGCGCCAGCAGCAACCCAATTCCCTGCCCTTTTGCGCCTTGTGGCTTTTTAATCGGTTCACGGAAAAGGCGTTCCAACACATCAGGCGGTATGCCATGACCATTGTCGGCAACCGAAATTTCGGCACAGTTGCTGCGCTGCTGACTGCCAATCACAATCTTTCGCTCAGGTAATCCTGTCGTGGCTTCAACCGCATTGTCAATCAGGATGTCCAGTGCTCTTCGTAACCATTCTGGGCTAGCGCGCACCGTTACCCGTTCATCCAGTCCCAAATTCATTTTCAACGAAACACTTTTGTACGGTTCATGTGTCCACAACTGCCTTGCGCGCTCGCGGAGAAAGTCGTTGATCGGAAGCGAAACCACGCCTTCCTCTACGCTTAACGGTGGTGTGATCGGCTTCTTGAGAATTTGATCCGCAAGCCGTTCAATCATCGAAAATCGTTTTTCCAATGACGCTATGGGAGATAACCGTGCTGCATCGGAGCGCAAAAGTTGAATCTGTTCGCGAATCGTAAGCGCGTGTTTTTCAACAGCGTGTAGCCATGTTGATCCAATCATCCCTGTCCACGCCAGTACCGTACGCGCTGCAAGTTGTTGTGCCATTTCCCTGTATCGCTGCGCATTTTCAACCGCCACTGCCGCCTGCGCTGCGAGCAATTCGATATTCCGCACGTCTTCATCACTGAACGCGGCAGGTTGGGGATGCTCGATGCTCAAGACGCCGATGACGCGCTCGCCAATCTTGAGCGGTACGGAGAGTTGGGACTGTGTTTCTTTGACTACGATAGAATCTTTCTCCTCCTGACTATGAACATCATCCACTTTTTGTGGTTTTCCCTCTTTCACGCAGCGTTCCGCAATGCCAATTTTGTGCTGACCTTTCAAGTCAATTTCAAATTGTTGTAGCAAGGGCGCGAGCATATCAGGGGGCCAAGTGGCGACAAAGCGTAGTTTGTCTCCTTCGCGTAGTGCGATGTGACTAAAGCAGCCCACGTTTGGGCAATTTGCACCGACAACATGCAATGCCTGTTCTGCCACCTGAGCAAGTGTGTCCTCCAGCGCCAGTGAGCTGGTGATGGCTTTACCTGCTTCGTACAACCCCTCCATCACCTCCGCGCGCTTGCGTACCTCATCATGCAATTGTGCATTGCGGATAGCAACGGCTGCCTGATTGGCAAACTGTAGCGCATCTTGAATCTCATCTTCGGTAAAGCGGTGGGATGTACGATAGTTGATGAACATAATGCCAACACGGTGCTCACCTATGCGGAGTTGAATGCCCAAAGTGGAGCGAACTCCTTCGGCTTGCACAAAACGGCCTTTCAGCCACTCATCGTTGAGGGCATCCTCCGAGAGATGATCGTTTTTGTCTCCTGCAGGGCGAATAATCCTCCACAGCACTGAATCGGGAGCGATTTCGGAGGGTGGACGCATATTTTTCACGTCCCTGTATCCCACACCGACTGCACGAACAAACCGTTGTTTCTCTTCGTCGAAGGTGTAGAGAGTGGCAATATCACAGCGCAACACAGTGCGCGCGCCTTCTACGGTTTGGTTGAGTGTCTTGTCAAGGTCTCCCAACGTGCTGGCTTGCGCAATTGCCCGCGCCGCTTCCTGCGAACGCCGCACCTGTGCATGCAAACGCGCCTTTCTGAGCGTCAGTGCGGCGTGGTTAGCAAAGTTTTCAAGAATTCTGCGATCTTCATCTCCAAACCCGCGCGTGCGTTTATGGTTCACGAACAGTACACCCAACGACTCACCCGCAACATCCAGACGAATACCTTGAAACGACTTGACCCCAAGTTTCTTTAAAAAGCCGCGCGTTGTCTCACCTACAAAGTTTGCCTGTGCACTGTCCAGATCTTCAATAGCCACGTATCCTTTTTGAAGCACATGCTCTGTCGTACTACCAGGGTGCGGTTCTTCTTTCCGAAACTCTGCCAGCAAGTTGTCTGGGATACCTTCTGCAACCAGGTCTTCGGGGAAGAATATGCCTTTTTCGCCTCTCTCCGCGTCATAGGGCCAGATAAGCGTATAGTCCGCCTCCAGAACCTCTTTTGCACTCCTGGCGATTTCTCGCAGAACGTCTTTCCATTCCGCCTTGCTTGCCATTGCATTCGAGGCAATACGCAACTGCTCCAGTT
>DAOTYB010000287.1:0-5650 GCA_034435315.1 Anaerolineae bacterium
ATCCACTATCCACTGTCCACTGTCCACTATCCACTATCCACTATCCACTATCCACTGTCCACTGTCCACTATCCACTATCCACTATCCACTATCCACTGTCCACTATCCACTGTCCACTATCCACTATCCACTGTCCACTGTCCACTATCCACTATCCACTGTACTTCTCACGCAACTTTGCCTTTTCAATCTTGCCGTACGGCGAGTACGGGAACGAGTCGGCAAAGATGACGCGTTTGGGGATTTTATAGCGCGCCAGTTTGCCTTCGCAGAATTTCAGCAGCTCGTCTTCGGTGGCTGTTTGCCCCGGTTTGAGCAATACAATCATCCAGCCGACCTCGCCCCACTTTTCATCCGGCGCGCCGATGAGCGCGGCGTCTTGCACCGCCGGATGATCGCGGAAAATTGTTTCGACTTCGGCGGCGTACACATTTTCGCCGCCGCTCTTGATCATATCTTTGAAACGACCGATGATGTAGTAAAAGCCATCTTCATCGCGCCGCGCCATATCGCCGGTGTGAAACCACCCGTCGGTGATGGATTCGGCAGTGGCTTTGGGGTTGCGCCAGTAGCCGGCGCACACGTGCGGTCCCCAAATCAGCAATTCGCCCGGTTCATTCACGCCCACTTCGTTGCCCGTTTCGGGATTGACCAGACGCATCTTGCTGTGAAAGATCGGTTTGCCGACCGAGCCGCGCTTGCGCACCGATTCTTCGTCGGTCATGCTGAAGCAATTGGGACCGACCTCGGTGAGTCCATAGCCCTGTCGAAACACGCCGCCTTTGGCTTTGATCCAACTTTGCATCAATGGCACAGGAATCGGCGCACCGCCGCTGATCCAGAATCGAACACACGAAAAATCGGCTTGGTGAAAGTACGGCGTGTTGTACCACATCTGAAACAGGGTTGGCACGCCGAGCACGACGGTGCATTTTTCTTCGACGATGAGACGCAACGATTGTTCCGCGTCGAAGGTGCGCGCGAGAACGATGCGCCCGCCGATGTAAAAGAGCGGTGTGAGAAATGCGAACAAGCCGCCGGCGTGAAAGAGTGGCGTGAGCACCGGCGAAACATCGTCTTCGCGCAAGCCCCACGATGCGACGGTGTTGATGCAGTTCCACAAAATCTGCCGATGCGGCAACATTGCGCCCTTGGGGCGGCCGGTCGTGCCAGAGGTGTAGAGGATGCAGTACGGATCATCGGCATCGAGCGGCGGACGTTCGGGTTCTACATCGGACGCGCGCGCCGTCTCGCTTTCGTATGCCGGCGCGCCTTCGATGGGTGCGCCTTCCACGCTGACGAGTCGCGCTGCGCGCAACACTTCGCGCATCTCGTTCAACGTGCCAACGAATTCGGGCCCGCACAACACGACTTTCGGTTCACAATCGCTGACAATGTAGGAGAGTTCGCGCGCGGTGAGTCGCCAGTTGAGCGGCGCGAAAATTGCGCCGATCTTCGCCAGGCCATAAAACAAATCGAGATAGATGACGCTGTTGTGCGCGAGAATCGAAACGCGATCACCTTTGCCAACGCCGAGCGCGCGCATCCAATTCGCCAGGCGATTCGCGCGCGCGTTCAGTTGCGCGTACGTGAATCGTTCGCCCGTGTGCGTGTAGAGGAGTGCTTGGCGGTCGGGTGTCAGCCGCGCGCGAGAGGTGAGTAAATCAGCCGCGTGCATTGAACCTCCTACGTCCCAACCACAATGCCACCATCCACGCGCAACACGGCGCCCGTGATAAAACTCGCTTCGTCGGAGGCAAGGAACAGGTACGCGTTCGCAATGTCGCGCGGTTGTCCCATTCGTCCGAGTGGTGTGCGCGCTTTCATTCCTTCGATGATTTTTTCGGGCATTGACTTGATGATGTCAGTGGCGGTAAAACCGGGCGCGACGGCGTTGACACGAATGTTATAGCGCCCCAGTTCGCGCGCCCACACTTTGGTCATTCCGATCACACCCGCTTTGGTCGCGACGTAATTCGTCTGCCCAAAGTTGCCATCGAGTCCGACGATGGACGTTGCGTTGAGAATGACGCCGCCACTCTGCTTGATCATATACGGTGCGACCGCTTGCGCGCAATTGAACACGCCCTTCAAGTTGACGGCGATGACCAAATCGAAATCGGCTTCGGACATTTGCCCCACGAGCGCGCCATCTTTGACCTTGACGAGTTGCGCATCGCGCAAGATGCCGGCGTTGTTGACCAGTACGTCAATGCGCCCGTACTTGCTCCACACATCGTCCACCCACGCTTGCACTTCTTGCCGATTTGCCACATTGACCTTGTAAAATCGTGCGTCGGGTCCAAGTGATTTCACTGTTTCTTGCCCGACTTGTTCTGCCACATCGCAAATCACGACCTTGGCGCCCTCTTCCGCGAATCGTTCTGCCGTCGCCTTGCCAATACCCGCCGCGCCGCCGGTAATCAAACAGACCTTGTCTTTCAAACGCATTTTTTCCTCCGAAGATAGTGGATAGTGGTTAGTGACTAGTGGTTAGTGGTTAGTGACTAGTGGTTAGTGGCTAGTGGATCGTGGTTAGATTCTCTAATCACTAACCACTATCCACTAATCACTAACCACTATCCACTAATCACTAGCCACTAACCACTGATTTTGCCCCAGTGAACGACACCCACCGCCCACACATATCCGATTCCCGCCGCGACGATCACCATCAAATCGCCATCTTTCAAACGACCTTGCTTCACTCCTTCGACGATCGAAAACATCGCGTCTTGCTCGCCGGTGTGTCCGTACTCGGCGAGGTAAACCGATTGATCTTCGCGCAGCCCCAGTTTCTCCAACATCTCACGATGCGCGGACGGTTTGATGAGCAAGATGTTGGCGAAATCAATGTCCGCGCGCGTGTACGGTGTGCCATCGGATTTGGTGCCACTTTTGCGCAACGCTTCGTCTACGCACTTGAGCCAGTTGTCCATCGAGACCGCGTTCAGGCGATTCTTCATCGCTTCGGGTTCGACCAGATCGAAATAGAACAATCCTTGCGCGCGCGCCGCGTCGGTGAGTGGTTGCACCGTACCACTCGCTGGCACAATCACGTGCTTGCTCATCGAGCCATCCACGATGAAATGCGTGCCGAGGACGTGATTGCGCTCCCAGTTTTTGCGCAAGAGCATCGCGCCGCCGCCCGCGCCAATGTTCCACATAAACGAGGTGCGCGGATTACGCAGGTTGATGAAATCGCACACCTTGTAGCCGCCCGCGATGAGCACCGTGTTGATTTCTGGATCGGCGAGCATCATATCTTTGGCAAGTTTCATTGCGTTGACGGTGGTCGCGCAGCGCATATGCACATCCAGCGCCCACGCGCGCCGCGCGCCGATTTCGTACGCCAGATGAATCCCCGCCGTCCAGAGCAAATACTCTTTCCACTCTTCGGTCGTGCAAAGCACCACGTCAATTTCTTCGGGCGGCATATTCGCTTTGGCAAGACAATCGAGCGCGGCTTTGATGCCCATCTCGTTGGGGTGATCGTTTTCATCGCCGATGAACTTGCGATGAATCCCCATCTTGTCGCGGATGACCTCTTCGGGCAAGCCGCTGATTTCCGCAATCTCTTTCGACGTGATGAATTTTTTGGGCGAATAGGTGCCGACGCTGACGATGCCGACGGTGGAGTGTGCTTGTGCCAAAACTATTCTCCTGAATGACCGATGACCGAAGACGGATGACGGATGACGTATGACGAATGACGAATGACGAAAGTCGCTCGTCGTTCGTCCTTCGTCTTTCGTCGTTCGTCATTCGTCCTTCGACGCAAAAACAAAATCGCCGAGCGGCACATAGCGCGCAATGAACGCTACGGCGTCGGCGAAATCCGTAAAACTTTTTTCCTCATTCGATTGGACGTGGAGAACGATCGCGTGCCAGGAAGACGCGCCTTGCTCTGACGCGTCTTGCACGAACCGCAACACAAACGATTCTACACGCGGACTTTCGGTGGGCAACGCTATCCCTCCTGTCTGCGCGCAGAATAACATACGGCGGTTACAGTGGAGTTACAGTGGACAGTGGACAGTGGATAGTGATTAGTGATTGGAGATTGGAGAATCTGAACACTGAACACTGAACACTGATCACTAACCACTGACCACTAACCACTAACCACTAGCCACTAACCACTAACCACTCTCCGATACACCTCCACCGTCGCCGTGCTGGGGTCAACTTCCAGTTCATCGCGTAGCACGCGCTTGCATTGCTCGAACACACGGCGCACCTGCGCGCGATCGCCGCGTGCCGCGTACGCCTGCATCATCAAGCGATACGCGCGCTCCCAGCAGCGATCGCGCGCCAAAATCTTTTCGCACCACGCGATACATTCATCGAACGCGCCGCGCGTGAGCAATTCCGTCGCCAACCGATCCGCCGCGCGCAAGTACAACGCCAGCAATCGTTCGCGCTCGGCGATTGCCCAATCGTCATAGCGCGCATCGGTGATGAGAAAATCGTCGTGATACAGCGCCAGCGCGCGCCGATACGCTTCGAGCGCGGCATCCCCTTCGGCTTGGTCAGCGCGCGTAATCTCGCGAGTAAATTCGTCCGCGTCAATCCACACATCCGCGTTTGTGCGCAAGCCGTACGCCGATTCTTCACGCGCGATGAACGCGGGCTCGGCGTCACCGCGTTCGGGTTCCAGCACGCGGTTCAACGCGTTCAACACGACTTTGAAATCGCGTGCGGCGACCTCGGGCGATTCATCGCGCCAGAGCAACTCGAAAATTTCCTCGCGTTCGATCAAGCGTCTCTGCTGCGCGATGAATAACTGCAACAGTTGCCGCGCTTTTTTGCGTTGCCACTCGCGCGCGCCGATTTCGGTTTCGCCGCGCCACACGCGGAACGCGCCAAATGTTTGCACGCGCAACTGATAGCCAGGATGTAGCGTCACGTTTTCCAAGCCCATCGTCGCAAGGAGACGCGTCACATAACCGAGATGCTTGCCACGGCGGCGCGCCTCCAGCAAAAGCGGCACGCTCATTCGCGCATCCGCCATTCCCAGCAACGTCCGCCGCGTGAACAGATAATCGTAACGATGCGTCTGCGCGAGCGCGAGCGCATCGTCCAGATGCGTCAGCGCGCGTTCGCGTTGATTCGCTTGCCAGTGCGCGAGCGCGAGCCACAAGCGCGCGGTGGCTTGCCCGAACGTATCGCCGCACGAACGCATCGCCGCGCGCGCCTCGTCCAGAACGTGAATTGCCTCGCGCGCTTGACGTGCCAACACCAAACTGGCGCCGAGCGCGATTTGCAAAATCGCCACGAGCCACGCATCGCCCGTGTCTTGCGCAATTGCCATCCCTTCCTTGGCGTCGCGTCGCGCAGCGGATACATCGCCGCTGTAGCCGTGTGCGCGCGTCATTCCCCAGCGCGCCTCCGCGCGCGTACGCTTGACCGCCAGTTGATCGCCCAGCACAATCGCTTCTTCGTAGCAGCGCATCGCCGCGCGCAAGTCACTGCGAATTTGATACGCGTGCCCCAGCCGCATCTGTCCCACGGCCGAAACGAACGGCGACGCGAGTTGCGCGCCGAGCGCGATGCCTTCCTGCGCCGTCTCGAACGCGGCATCGGCGTTGCCTTGCAACGAATGAACCAGCGATAGCACGAGCAATGTTTCGCGATGCGCGCGCGGCG